>JBEKSK010000005.1:0-27293 GCA_049517155.1 Solirubrobacteraceae bacterium | reverse complement strand
CCCCATCGGTGGCGCAGCGCGGCGATCGCCTGCGCGCTGGCGTGCAGGCCGAGGACCTGGCGCGCAGGATCGCCGGGAATCGCGTGGAGCAGCAGGAACGTCGCAGCGGCGACGCCGATCACCACGATCAGCGCCGCCGCGATGCGTCGGGCGGTGTAGCTGCCGGCGAGGGTCAGCTCAGCCAGACGTTCTCGAGCCGGTAGGCGCCGCCCGGGTTGACGGCGAACCCGTGCACCTTCGCCCCCGTCGCATAGATGTAGGGCGGATAGTCGAGTGGTACATAGGGCGCGTCGCCGGCGACGATCGTCTGGATCTGCGCGTAAAGATCGGCCCGCTTGGCGCTGTCGAACTCCTTTTGTGCCTGATGCACCAGCGAGATCGCGGCCGGGTTGTTGTAGCTGGACCAGTAGGACTTGACGCCGCTGCCCTTGTAATCGACCTCGAACGAGGCCATCTCATCGGGATCGCTGATGTCGTTGATCGCGTAGTCGATGAACATGTCGTAGTTGTAGGCCTGGAAGGTCGACTCGAAGGCCGCGTGGTCGAGCGATTCGATCGTGACCTTGATGTTCAGCGGCGCGAGCGACTGCTGGATGATCTGGGCGAACTCCGACCACTTCTCGACGCCACCGGAGATCAGGAGCTTGGTCGCGAACCCGTGCGGGTACTTGGACTGCGCGAGCTCGGCCTTGGCCGACGAGAGGCTGTAGTTCAGGACGGGCGTATTGGGGTCGTAGTACTGCAGGCTGGGAGGGAAGAACGACCCGCCCGGCTTGGCGGTGCCAAAGCTGGTTGCCGCGACGAGCGCCTCCCGGTTGATTGCGTGAGTGATCGCGCGCCGCACGTGACGATCGGCGAAGTACGGCAGCGCCTCGTTGAACACGAGCAGGTCGACCTCCCAGGCGGGGAACAGCTCCACGGTGATCCCCGAAACACCCTTCAGCGCTGCCACGTTGGCCGGCGGCACGGAGTCGATGATGTCCGCCGCACCGCTCTGGATCTGCAGCACACGCTGGTTGTCGTCGGCCACGTAGTTGAACTGGACGCCGCCGAGGTACGGCTTGCCGGGCTGCCAGTAGTGCGGGTTGGGCAGCAGCGCCAGATTGCTGTCCGGGGTGAAGCTGTCGAGCACGAACGGCCCGGTCCCGACCGGCTTGGCGAAGAACGCCTTCTCACTGCGCCCGCCGAAGTTCGCCGGGATGATCGCGTTCGCGAACACGGAGATGTCGGACAGGAACGGGGCCCACGGCTCCGCCAGCGTGATCACCACCCGACTGGTGCCGCTCGCCTTGACCGACTTGATCGCCGAGTCAAGGAAGCCGAGTGGACCGTCGACGTTGGCGGCCTCGCGCTTGAGCGAGAAGACCACATCGGACGCGCTCAGCGCGGTGCCGTCGGAGAACTTGACGCCCGGGCGCAGGTTGAACGTCCAGGTCAGATGGTCGCTGCTCTGGGTGTAGCTCTCGGCCAGCCAGGGCGTGAGCTCGCCGGCCGGGCTCGTGATAAACAGGGGCTCGAAGATCTTGTCGAGCGTGTAGACGTCGCCGGCGATGATCGAATTCGCGGGGTCGAGC
This sequence comes from Solirubrobacteraceae bacterium, assembly GCA_049517155.1. Classification (GTDB taxonomy): domain Bacteria; phylum Actinomycetota; class Thermoleophilia; order Solirubrobacterales; family Solirubrobacteraceae; genus Palsa-513. The sequence continues at coordinate 25,719 of JBEKSK010000005.1, read as the reverse complement.
TGGGTGGGGGCTACGCTGCGGGCGAACTTCAGCGTCCCGCCCTTCGTGATCGCGGCGCTCGGGCGGGCGACTGCGGCTCGCGCCGGAGCGCTGCCAAGCAGCGGCCCTGCCGCTAGGAACGCCGAGCCCAGCGCACCCTGCCGCAGCAGCCGCCTGCGGGTCAATCTGTGGTCTGGCTCGATGCTCATCTGTGCTGTCTCCTAGGCGCTCGATTGTGGTCGTCAGGGCGACGAGGTCGCCGTCGAACGCGGCATACTACACAAAGCCGACTGGTTTTGTGCTCTATAGCGGACCGGGTCGCCGGAACCTCGCGCCGACCACAACTGGAGGAGGGGGTTCTGGCGTGAGCGCCCGCACGGCGATGGGGCGCCCGGGCTCGCTAGCCGACGGCGAGTGCCGGGCGCTGCGCAGCAGCGAGTGCGCCGCGAGCGACCAGCGTCGCGCTGATCATCGCTGCCTGGGTGCGGATCTCCGGCACCGCCGTGCTCTCCAGCAGCTCGCCGCGTCGCGGCGGGCCGAGTGTGAAGAGGCGTCCGTCGGCCCCACCGGCGCGGTCGAGCAGCGCGCCGTCGCGGCGACACGCGAAGCCGATGCCCAGTTCGTCGGCTCGTGCGAGACCGCCCGACAGCAGCTGGCGCACGAGCGGGTCGGGGTGGCTGGTGATCGCGCCGGCCGGTCCCGTCGCGTTGACGACGTAGTCGACGCTCAGCTCGTGGCGCCCGGCGTCGTCGTCGATCGCGATCTCGACCGACGCGTCGGCGCCGCGCACCGACATCACCGAGGCTGCGCGCACGCTCAGGCGGCCCCGCGCGCGCAGCTCGGCGATCTCCTGCGCGACGGCGGGCGCCATGCGGTGACGGTGGGCGTCCCACAGCCACTTCAGCTCGAGCATGAAAGTACGGCGCTCCTCTACGTCCAGGGCCTGCCACAGCGTGGCGGTCTGCGGCCGCAGGGAGTCGATCACCGCGCGCCAGCTCGCCGGCTGCGCAGCCACGGCGTCGAAAACGCCCTCCACCAGTTCGCTCAGCGCAAGCCGGCGCCGATCGGTCGCGAAGGGGGAGGGCACGGCCGCTGCCTCTTCAGCGCTCTGAGCACACGGCAGCAGACCGTGGCGTGAGATGGCGAGGATCGTCGCAGCCGGGGACGCCGCCGCGACGCTGAGTGAGATATCGATCGCCGTCAGGCCGGTGCCCACGATCGCGATGGTCCGGGCGTCGCGCATACGCTCGAGCGATCGCGGGTTCCACGGATCATCGATCACGCGCCGGCCACAGCCGCGATTTGCCAGCGGCGCCGGGTTCGGGTTGCCGATCGCGACGACTGCCGCGTCGGCGCGCAGCGAGCGTCCGTCGCGGAATGCCACCGTCAGTGGCTGGCGCTCGCCGCCGCGGGTGACGGAGACGACTCGGTTGCGCACCAATTCGAGTTCGCCGGGGCTGGCGAAGCGCTCGAGCAGGCCGCGAAGATAGTCCCCGTAGATCTGCCGCGGCTCGTAGTCATGCTCCCCGGTGGCGCGCCCGCGCGCGCGACACCAGCGCACGAAGTCATCCGGGTCATCGTCGAATGCGCTCATCCGGCCGGCCGCCACGTTGAGCCGGTGGCGCGGGTCGCGCGTCGAGTAGGCGGCGCCCCTCGCGTGGCTTTCGCGATCGACCAGGATCACGCGCCAGCCTCTCTGTGACGCCCGAAGCAGGTGCGCGGCAACCAAGGTCCCGCTCGCCCCGGCGCCGATCACCGCCACCACCTCACTCGGTCTGCGGCGCAGCGTCGGCGTGGAGGCGGCGGGCATCAGGCGCCGACGCTCAGTGGGATGCCGTGGGCGGGAAGGTCTCCGATGCCACCGCCGGCGACGCGCAGGACATGCCTGGCGCCCGCCCGGCGCAGCAGGCTCGCGGCGAACGCTGCGCGTCCGCCGCCAGCGCAGGCGACGGCCAGTGGGCGCGAATCGAGCCGCGGCAGCGCATCGAGGCCGTCGCCGAGGCGGTGCAGCGGAAGGTGGCGCGAGTCAGTCACGTGGCCGGTCTGCCACTCCCGCTCGTCGCGCACGTCCACCAGGTCCACGGCACTGCGTCGCAGCGCGCTCGCCAGCGCGGCGACGTCCCAGCGCTGCCCGCGCTGCACCGCCAGCCCGGCGCGGCGCCAGCCGTCGGGGTCGTTCCCGGCGATGCCCAGCTGGCGCGAGAGCCCGACGGAGTCGAGCGCCATGGCGATCTCGCGCCCCAGTGCGCCTGACTCGGCGACCACAACGATGTCCTGTTCGGCTCCGATCGCCCAGCCGGCACGCGTTCCGATCGCCGAGGAGCTCGCGGGCAGGTTGATCGAGCCGGCGATGTGTCCCTCGTCGTAGGTGATCGGATCGCGGGTGTCGACGATTGTCGCGCGTGCGCCGATCGCGGCGCGCAGGTCCTCGAGCGAGAACTCCCGCGGCTCGGCCGGCTCGTGTGCGACGAGCCCGCGGTTGCGCGCCACGATCTGCGCGAGATTCGGGGGCCGTGGCGGAACGTTCGCCGTGAGGATCGCCACGAAGGCCTCCTCGTCCTGCCCGATCAGCGCGTTGTGGCGCCGTTCGAAGCCGATCGTCGAGCTGGTCTTCGCGCTGAGCCCCGGGCCTCCGCAGAGCGAACCGCCGACGTGTCCCGGCCACAGCTCGACGTGGTCGCCGAGCGCCAGCAGCCGCCGCACGCTGTGGCGCAATTGGCGGGCGCCGAGTTCGGGGACCACGGCGAGGTCCGGTCGCGCGAGGTCGCCCACCAGCAGCGAATCGCCGCTGAGCACCAGCCACGGCTCCAGTGCGCGCGAGCGGTCGCAGACGGCCAGGGCGAGATGCTCCGGCCGGTGTCCCGGCGTGGCCAGCGCGGTCACCCTCAGCGATCCGGCGCTGAGCACGTCGCCGTCGGCGAGGTCGCCGTCGGCGGTCTCCCCGTCGCGGGCCGGGCGGTGCGCGTGGGCGCCCGTCAGCGACGCCAGGCGCGCCCGTCCCGAGATGTGATCGGCGTGGTCGTGAGTGTCGATCACATGGGTGATGCGCAGCCCCTCGCGGCGGGCGAGTTCACGGTAGACCTCGACCTCCCAGCGCGGGTCCACGACGATCGCCTCACCGCCGTCAGCGAGCAGGTAGGACGCACAGCCCAGGTCTCGGTTCAGGATCTGTGCAAACAGCATGCGCTGCACCTCCGGACGATGAATGACGAGCTAATCGATAGACAAACTAGGCTAGTTCCTACCCCCGCGCAAGGGTTCGAAATCCGGTCTGGTATCGGATCTTTCGCGCGACCTCTAGGCTGTGTCCGCGTGCCCTGGGAATGGCCGGTCGGCGCGCTATGCGCGTTTGCGCTCGCACTCGTCAGCACCCCGGCTGGGGTATCGGGCGCGGTGCTCTTGCTGCCGCTGCAGCTGAGCGTTCTGCACGTGCCGAGCCCCTCGGTCACGCCGACGAACCTGCTTTTCAACGTCGCCGCGGTTCCCGGCGGGCTACTGCGATTCCGCCACGAGCGCCGCCTCGCGAACCCGCTGACCTGGCTGCTCGTCGCCGGGACCGTTCCCGGGGCTGTCGTCGGCGCCGTCGTCCGCGTCGAGTTGCTCTCCGGCGGCCGTGCGTTCACGCTCGTCGCCGCCGGCGTGCTTGCGCCGCTGGGTCTATGGCTGGTCGCGGGGAGCCAGCGACTCCCACGCGAACGCGGGGCGCCGGGGCGCCAGGCACGCGGGTGGATCTGGTTGCTCTCGCTGATCGTCGGCGGTGTCGGCGGCATCTACGGCATCGGCGGCGGATCGCTCCTCGCCCCGCTCCTGCTCGCCGTCGGCTTCTCGGCCTACGAGGTCGCGCCCGCTACGCTCGCCGCGACGTTCGTCACCTCGATTGGCGGCATCGCCACGTACCAGGTTCTGCAGGCGACCCACGGCGGCGCGATCTCGCCTGACTGGGCGCTGGGCGCGTTCCTTGGTGCCGGGGGCTTTGCCGGAAGCTACCTTGGCGCGCGGCTGCAGCGCAGGCTCCCGGAGCGAACGCTGAGACGGCTTCTCGGCCTGATCGCCTGTCTGGTGGCGGTTCGCTACGTACAGACCGCTGTCGAGCAGCCGCCCATGGCGCGTCCCGCCCACGCGACGTCGCACTGAGCGCCACACGGGGGCCGCGGCTCCAGACGCCCGGGCGGGAATCGAACCCGCGTGCGCGGCTTTGCAGGCCGCCGCCTTGCCACTCGGCCACCGGGCGTAGAGTCGGCGGCAGGCGCTGCGGGCCGCCCGGAAGCTCAAGGGGAGCGAGAATCCGGGCGACCCGCCACGCCGGCCGGCGCCCGCGAGCGCGATGACCGGACCCGTGGCGTTGGCCGGTCAAGCGCTCGCAGGCGCCACCTGGGAGGGGGCGGTCAGCTTGCGCGGACCGCTGCAGGCGAACAACATCGCGTGTCATGCCCTACGCGCCGCATCCCGGCGCGATGCGCCGTTGTGATCCCGGCCGAAGCCGGATGGTGCGTGTGCGTTGCAGGACTCACGAGGCGACGACGGTATCAGTCCCGCGATATATTGGCAAGTATGTTGATCAACAATCCCGTCTTTTGCGGGTGGCGACCGGCCCAGGCCCGCCGCGGGGAGATCGTGTGAGCACCACGTGGCGCTGGCCTGCGCGCCACGCGCGCCTGGTGCTCGCGGTGCTCGGTGTCGCCCTCGTTGCGATGCCGTTCGCCTTCCAGATGTTCGAGCGCGCGCCAAAGGGAGCGCGGATGATCGCCTCGTTCCGGCCGTACATGACGGCGGCGCGCCTCGGCGGCTACCAGCTCGAGTTGCGCGAGATCGGCGCCGGCGTGGGGGAGGGGCCGTTGGTCGCCGCGCACCTCTACGGCTCGCCCGCGAGCGCCGGCGAGCGGCGCTTCGCCTCGAGCTATCCGGACTTCGCCGCGTTCGCAGCCCAGTGGGGCGGGATCGACGCCGACATGACCTCGATGCTTCGCACGATTCAGGCCAACCTCGGCAACTACGAGGCGGTCGCCGCCTTGCCGAGCTTCACGCTGTTTCCCTGGTTCTTCGTGATCCCGGGCGTCCTCGTGCTGGTCCTGCTGGCGCTGGGGCTCGCGCGGGCGCCCTGGTGGCGCACGGCGCGTTGGGTGCTCGTCGCTCTTGGGCTCGGGCTGGTGCTCGCGCCGGCGGTCTTCCAGATGTTCTCGCGGGCGCCGAAGGGCGGTCGCATGGTGACGGCCTTCAGGCCAATCGAGACGAGCGCTCGCGTCGCGCGGATACAGGGCTACTTCGCCGAGATCGCGGTCGGGCAGGGTGCGGTGCAACTCGGCCTGATCTCGGCGCTCCAGCACTCGGGCCTGACCAGCGCGCAGATCAGCTCCGGCTACCCGGGGCTCGCGACCTTCGATGCGCAGTGGGTCCACATCCTCAACGACATGACGCCGATGATCGGTGCGATGAGCGACAACGTCGGCAACTACGAGGCCGTCGCCGCGCTACCGCCGTTCGCGCTCTTTCCCTGGTTCTTCGTGGCGCCCGGGCTGCTGGTCGCGGCCTTTGCGCTTCTGGCCGCGCCCCACGGCGCGCCGAGCGTACGCCGCGAGGCCTCCAGCGACCTGCCCAATTCCCTAACCGAAGGAGTCACATGAACAGTCGCTTCGCAACGCGCCTCGGCGCGGGTCTTGCCGCCTTCGCGGTGGCGGCCATCGCTGCCGCTCCCGCGGGCGCGCAGCAACTCAAAGGCCTGTTTCGCATCTCCGCTGGCTCGTATTTTCGGATGGAGGAGCCGGCCGGAGCGAAGGCCAAGTTCTTCGCGAACCCGTACTCGACCGACGCCAACAAGACCTACACGCTGGTGACGGGGGGAACCGACGGTGGACTGCGCACGGGCGTGCTCCAGTCTGCTCCGACGCCGGCCTTCGATGCGAAGGGAGACTCCCTGGCCAAGGGCATCATTGCGCCGGCGAACTTCACCGGCATCAAGTTCGGGCTGGTCACGGTCGGGACCGCGCCGAGCATAACGGCGAGCGGTGGCCGCCTGAGCGGTCAGCTGACCGGCTTCACCGCCCAGTGGAACAAGCTCAGCTTCAAGCAGGGCGCGACGGTCACGGGCACCTACAACGCCCAGACCCACGCCTACGTGCTCACCTGGTCGAGCCGCATCTCCGGCGGGCCGTTCAACGGCTTCACCGGGATCTGGCATCTGCAGGGCACCTATCAGGCCTAGCGATCGCCCGGCGGACGTGCGCATGCCGCCCGGGCGCTTCGCCCCGGGCGGCGCGCATGTGTGGGCCGCCGCCGGCATGCGAGCGTTTCTTGCATGGGGCGCCAGCCCCCATAAAACCTCACAAAGCCAGTCGCTTTTGCTAGGTTTGGCCGCCGACGAGAGGAGCATCACGTGAGCGAGCATCCCCGGCCCGAGACAGTCGCGTTGCACGGCGGTCAGCAGCCCGACAGCGCGACCAACGCCCGCGCTGTGCCGATCTACCAGACGTCCTCCTTCGTCTTCAACGACACCCAGCATGCCGCCGATCTGTTCGCGCTGGCGGTCCCGGGCAACATCTACAGCCGGATCATGAACCCGACCTGGAGCGTGCTCGAGGAGCGCCTGGCTGCGCTCGAAGGTGGCATCGCAGCGCTCGTCACCGCATCCGGTCAGGCGGCCGTCACCTATTCGGTGCTCAACGTGACCCGCGCCGGGGACAACATCATCTCGGTCTCCCAGCTCTATGGGGGGACGTACAACCTCTTCGCACACACGCTGCCGCAGTACGGGATCGAGGTCCGCTGGGCCGATGCCGACGACCCGGGAGCTGTCGCCCGGCTGGCCGACGAGCACACGCGCCTGGTGTTCGCCGAGACCGTCGGAAACCCGCGGCTGAACGTCCTCGACGTGGAGGCCTGGGCGCAGGCGGCCCACCTCGCGGGGCTGCCGCTGATCCTCGACAACACCGTCCCGACGCCGATCGGGGCGCGGGTGTTCGAGCAGGGCGCCGATGTGGCGGTCCACTCGCTGACGAAGTTCATCGGCGGCCACGGCACCTCGATCGGGGGCGCCATCGTCGATGCCGGCCACTTCGACTGGGTGGCCCACGGGGCGCGCTTCCCTGGCTTGACGACGCCCGACCCGTCCTATCACGGCGTCGTATGGAGCGACGTGCTTGGCCCGGCGGCCTACATCGGGCGCGCACGAACCGTGCTGCTGCGCAACACGGGTGCCGCGCTTTCGCCGTTCAACGCATTCCTCTTCCTGCAGGGCATCGAGACGCTGCCGCTGCGGATGGAGCGCCACAACGCAAACGGCCTGGCCGTGGCCGAGCATCTGGCCGGGCACGACGCGGTCGAGTGGGTGGACTACCCGGGCCTTGACTCCAGCCCCTACCGCGAGGTCGCCGATCGGGTCCTGCGCGGCGGCTACGGCGCGCTCGTCACCTTCGGCGTGCGGGGCGGCGCGCAGGCAGGCAAATCGTTCATCGAGCACCTGAAGCTGTTCAGCCATCTCGCCAATATCGGCGACGCGAAGTCGCTCGCGATCCACAACGCGTCAACCACACATTCGCAGCTGAACGATGAGGAGCTCGCGGCGGCCGGCGTGACGCAGGAAACGGTGCGGCTGTCCGTCGGGATCGAGCACATCGACGACATCATCGAAGACCTCGACCAAGCCCTGGCCGCAACCAGAGTGCTCGTCACGGCATGAGCGGCGGCGGCCTCGGCCGCGTGGAGACGCAGCGGGTCGTGCTCTTCGACGAGGACGACCCGCTCGTGCTCAGCTCTGGCGCGACGCTTGCGCCGGTGACGGTGGCCTACGAGACCTACGGCTCACTCGACGCCGAGCGCGCCAACGCGGTGTTCGTCTGCCACGCGCTCACCGGCGACGCCCACGCGGCCGGACATCACGGGGATCCGAGCCATCGCGGCTGGTGGGACACGATCATCGGTCCGGGCCGGCCGCTGGACACCGATCGCTACCACGTCGTGTGCGCGAACCTGCTCGGGGGCTGCGCCGGGACGACGGGGCCCGCGACGATCGATCCCCGAAGCGGCCGGGCGTACGGGCTGCGGTTCCCGCTGCTGAGCGTGCGCGACCTCGTTGCCGTGCACCGCGCGCTCTTGGCGCACCTGCGGATCGAGCGCCTGCACGCCGCGATCGGCGGATCGCTCGGGGGAATGCAGGTATTGCAGTGGGCGCTCGATGAGCCGGCGGAGATCGAGCGTGGCGTGCTGGTCTGCGCCAGCGCCCGTCTGAACGCACTCAACATCGCCCTGACCGCCGTGGCGCGCGCCGCGATCATGAGCGATCCGGACTTCGCCGGCGGCGACTATCTCGACGGGCCCGGGCGACCGGACCGAGGCCTCTCGCTGGCGCGCAAAGTCGGGCACATCACCTACCTCTCGAGCGAGTCGATGCGGCGCAAGTTCGACCGGGCGCGCCGTGGGGGACCCTCGGCGTCGATGACGATGGGCAACGACTTCGAGGTCGAGCATTACCTCGACCATCAGGGCGAGAGCTTCGTCGAGCGCTTCGACGCGCTCAGCTACCTCTATCTCACGCGGCTGATGGACTACTTCGATCCGTTCGCCGATCCCGGCCTCGAGCTTTCGCGCGTGAGCACCCGGCTACTGGCGATCTCCTTCGACAGCGACTGGCGCTTCGGCAGCGAGCACTCGCGCCACCTGGTGGAGCGCCTGGCGGACGGGGGAGTCGACGCCCGCCACGTGGAGGTGGCCTCGCCGTGGGGCCACGACTCCTTCCTGCTCGAGCTGGACGCCTACCTGGGCCTTGTTGCGGACGAGCTGAACGAGCCGGCCGGACTGCGGCGGCCAGCCGCAGCGGGGCGAGAGGGTCAGTAGCGCCGCCGGCCGGCGCCGTTCAGGCGAGGGCGCTGGCGGGCAGCACGTATTGGGGGACCTGAGCGGCGGACGGGTCCGTGCCGCCGGACAGTCTCGAGCCGTGCAGGCCTCCTGCGCCCGCCGAGGGCGCTGGTGTCTCGGGCGTGCCGCCGTGACCGATGATCCAGTCCTTGATCGCTGCGAAGTCGCCGCCCTCGGCGAGGATCGCGGCGCGCCCCACGACGAAGCCGCCGGAGGCGTGCGGACGCGCCAGGCGGGCGAGCACGATCCTGATCGGATCGGGTGCCACGGCGGGCTCAGACATGAGCCACCTGCATCGTGTAACGCCGGCGCGCGGCGTTGCGATAAACCCGCACGTGGGCGGCGGCGACGACGTCGGGGTCGCAATGGGCGGCGACCCAGGCGCGGCAGTCGCGCGCGGAGACGCTCGACAGCCGGCCAACCGCGGCGGCCATCGTCTGCTCGTTGCCGACGAGGAAGCCGGTGCGGCCCTCGACGACGATTTCGCGCGCCGCGCCCTCCGCGAACGCGATGACCGGCGTTCCGCAGGCCAGCGCCTCGACCATCACCATGCCGAATGGCTCCTCCCAGCGGATGGGCATCAACAGTGCGCGCGCGTGGGCGAAGAGCGACCGCTTCGCGGCTCCGGCGACCTCGCCGACGAAGCGGACGCTGCTGCCGTCGACGTGGGGGGCCACCTCGGCGTCGAAGAACGCCTGCTTCCCCGGCTGGATCACGCCGGCGAGTACCAGCGGCACGCCGGCCGCGCGGGCGGCCGTGATCGCGCGCTGTGGCCCCTTCTCCGGCGTCATCCGCCCGATCCACAGCAGGTAGTCGTCCTTTTGCTCCTGCAGCGGCCAGGCGCTCACGTCCAGCGGGTTCGGAATCACTGTGGTCGGGCCGATCCCGGCCGGCGCCGACGCGAGCTGCGCCTTGCTGATGCCCACGAGCGTCACCTTCCCAGCGTGACGGCGATAGAAATCCGCCGTGCTGGGGGTGAACTGCCCGTGCAGGGTATGGACGATCGGCGTGTCTATTCGGTCGGCCATCGCCACGGCGGTGAAGCCGCAGTGGTCGTGGATCACGTCGAAGGGCTGATCGAGTGAAGCGCGGTCGATCGCCTCGAAGGCTCCCGCGACATGGTCGACCTCGTACAGCGAGCGTTCGATCTCGTCGGGGTGAGCGGCGGAGAGCAGCGTCACGACGGCTGCGCTCGACGTTGAACCGGGCGCACAGAAGAGCGTCACCAGGTGCCCTCCCCGAACCAGTGCCTCGGTCAGCACGCTCACGACCTCCTCGACGCCGCCGTAGCCAGGCGGCGGAACAGAGATCCAGGGCGGAGCGAGCATCGCGATGCGCAGCGGCGCTCCCGCAGCGCCCTCGCCCGCGAGACGCCACCCCTGCCGGCGGTCGAAGTTGCGCGCCGCGGATGAGGACGCGTAGGTCACGCCGCCACCGGGCGCCGGCCGCAGCGGCCCGCCGGGCCCCGGCAGCAAGAGCGGAAGCGGGCGCGCACGGGCGCGGCCCTTGGCGCGCTGCCCCTGATGGCCTATGGAACCCACCAGCACGGGGTCAGCGTCCAGATCCACGGGGTCGGGGAAGAGCGGGCTGGTCATGATGGGTCTCGTTTCGGTTGGGGCGGTGTGCGGGCTTGCGTGTTCCAGGGGCCTTGGTGTCAGGAGCCGCGACGGCCGCGACGGCGGCCGAAGCCAAAGCCGGACAGCAGCAGGACAACGATGACGATCAGAAGGATCGTGATCATGGTGAGCACCTCCTCAGGTTCGACGAGTTTGCGGCGTGCGGCGCGGGTTTGAGGCGCGCGCTCATGCGACCGGCACGCCCGCTCCGTGGTGGACCTCGACCGATTCAGCAGCGGTCTGGGCAAGAATCTCGCGGGCACGCTCGACATCGGCGGTCGTACCGTGAGCGATCAGGATCTGTTTGTCCGCCCGCAGGGCCGTCTCGTAGCGGATCACGGCGTCGGCTGGGATGCCGAGCGTCGAGAGGGTTGCCGTCAGCGCCCCGAACCCGGCGCCGACGACGGCGGTGATCAACAGGTAGGTGAGATAGCCGCCGACGGCGACGGGCCCGACTCCGGGTAGGAAGATGAAGGCGCCGAACAACACGCCCCACAGGCCTCCCCAGCGCGCCCAGCGCCCGGCGCGCACGGCAGGGGTGTCGAAGCCGATCACGTGCCGCTCCTCGTTCATGCCGCGGGCCACGATCGAAAGCTGGGCCATCTCGAAGCCGCCATGCTCGAGTGTGCGCACGGCTTCCTCGGCCTGATCGAGGTCGCCATAGACGGCCACGGTCGCGTTGCGCTGGCGTTCGGGCAATGACTCCGCTGTGGGGGTGTCGGTCATGCGGGAACCTGGGTTCCGTTCGATGCTGGTGGCAGGGCGGGGGACCCGGGGAGCCCGCCGGCCGCGTTGCTCTCGCGCGCCAGAAACGCGCCGAGCTCCTGGATCGTGCTCATCAGCGGCGCCGGGAACACAACGGTGGAGTTCTTGTCAACCGCGATCTCGACGAGCGTCTGCAGGTTGCGCAGCTGCAGCGCGAGCGGGTGGGCCATCATCACATCGGACGCTCGGGCGAGCTCCCCGGCGGCGAGCGCCTCGCCCTCGGCGGCGATGATCTTCGCCCGCTTCTCGCGTTCGGCCTCCGCCTGACGGGCCATCGCGCGCTTCATCGTGTCGGGCAGCTGGATGTCCTTCAATTCGACTGTGGTGACCTTGATACCCCACTCCTCGGTCTGGATATCGAGGATCTCGCGGATGTTCTGGTTGATCGTGTCGGTCTCCGAGAGCGTCTCATCGAGGGTGTGACGCCCGACCACCGAGCGCAGCGTGGTCTGGGCTATCTGGTTGATCGCCTCGGCGACGCTCTCGATCGCGACCACCGCGCGGACCGGGTCCGCGACGCGGTAGTAGGCGACGGCCGAGACGTCGATGCTGACGTTGTCGCGGGTGATGATGCCCTGCGACTGGATCGGCATCGTGATGATTCGCAGTGACACGCGGTCGACGCGGTTGATCAACGGCACGAAGAAGATCACGCCCGGTCCGCGGGCGCCGTCCTTCACGCGGCCGAGATGGAAAACGACCGCGCGCTCGTACTGCTTGAGGATCCTCACAGATGCCGCGAGCATCGCGGCGGCGACGACGAGGACTGCGATCAGGACGTAGGCGATCATGAGGATCCGCCCCCGGGGGCGACGCGGGCGCGCGGCGGCGCGCGCTGCGTTCGGCAGTCGGCTGTCGTGGCCACCACGCGTGCGACGTCCGCCGTGTCGTATCGGCGGGCGTCGCCATCGAATGGCGCCGCGGCATTGCGTCTGCCGCCTGCGGTCGACGCGATGAGAGAAACGTGTACGTCGGGCACAGCGACCTCCGGGCTTGCGGATCCTCGGAAGTCAGGTCGCGTTGCCGACGCTCTGCCGACCCCGCGGTTTATGCCCTCGACGTTCAACGCTACTCGCCATGTCAAGGCGCGAGGGGCGCGCGCGCCGGCGGGCCCGCGGATAGCGGCGGCGGCTCCACCGGGATGAGGCGAGGATGGGCAGTGCACGAGGGCCGCCGCGCTCAGATCGCACGCCGGAGGACGCGGTCCGTTTCGACCAGTCCGCCGGCGCGTGTGTCCGTGTAGACGATGATCACCATCGGCGGTCCACCGAACCAGGCGTTCGTCTCGCCCTCGCCCACATATTCGGCGGCGCGTTGTGAGCCGCCCTGCTCGACCACCCAAACCGGCTCGCCCTCGTGGAAGATGCCGTCGCCGATTGAGCTCATCGCGGCTCACCGGCCGGGCTCGAGGGCTGGATTTCGGCCGCGGCGGCCGGGACGCCGCTCGGTGCGCGTGTGCGCATGCGAAAGATGAGCGTGATCAGCGTTCCGAGCAGCCAGCCGATGATCGCGGCGAACAGCGTCAACCAGACGAGGGGGAGCGTCGAGTGAGCGAAGACCCAGTCGACCCTCACGCGGTGCGTGTTCGTGGTGGCCAGCGCAACGACGTAGACGAGCAGCGCGACCGCCGCGACGGCGTAGAGGTGCAGCCGGGTGCGGTGCACCATGCGCCGCGTGTGGGCACGGCGGCTCTCGCGTCGAGGCGGATTCGGAGGAGCCGGCGGCCGTTCTGCGAGCGTGGATGCTTGGACGGGAGGCGGCGGGGCGGCGGTTCCCCCGTCGGCCGGCGGGTCGATCAGTTCGGGTGCAGTGTTCTGCGACATCGCTACCTCCTTGCGTGCTTGCCCCAGGGGCGGCTTGGCGGGCGCGCGGCGAACCTCACGCCGCGACGCCCGCGAGCGCCCGGGCGGCCTGGTAGGTGATCACGTGGGCGCCCGGGTGCGAGCGGCGCCGCTGTGCGCCCTGCTTCGCTGGACGGCGCTGGGCGCCGAACGGCGCCTCCCGCGCGGCCGAGGAGTCACGCAGGCCGGCGCGCGCGCGAACGAGCAGCGATTTCACTCCAGATACCGTCGTATCCATCGCGACCGCGATCTGCTGGTAGGCGAACCCGTCTATCTCGCGCAGCAACAGCGCCGTGCGCTGGGTGTCGGGAAGCGCGTGAACGTCGTCGAGGAGCTCGCGGAACTGCTGGCGGCTGACGAGCGTTTCAACCAGCGTGCCGCCGCTCGCGGCGTGCTGGTCATCGAGCGAGTCGATACCGACGGTGCGCGCGCGGCGCAACTGGTTGATGCAGCGGTTTCGCGCGATCCGGTACAGCCACGGGCGCACCTGGATCTCGCGTTCGTCGGCGAGCAGGGCTCGAAAAGCGGCCGCAAACACATCCTGCAACGCGTCCTCGGCGTCCTCCTTAGATTGCAGGATCTTCCAGCAGAACCACAAGAGTCGCGTCTGATAGCGGGCCGCGAGCGCCTCGAACGCGCTTTGGCGCCCCTGGCGCAGCAGCGCAACGAGTTGCTCGTCCGTGCACGCCTGCAGCAGGCCGTCGGAGGAGTCGATCAGCGGGGCTGAGGCGGGCTGCGTGTGGGTCGTGACGGGCATCAATGCCTCCGGGAGTCAGATGAACTCGCGGAAGTCGGCTCATGTTGCCGCTCCACCTACTGTGGACCGACCTCACGTGTGTGCCCTCCAGTTCTGCACTCTACTCCGCATGCCCGCCAAAAGCCAGCGGGGACGGATCTTGCAAGCGGCCGGCCGGAGCCGGTGCGTCAGCGCGCCGGCGCGTGCGGTTCGGTGACCGGCGGGATCTCCTCGCGGTCGACGAGATCGGTGGGAGCGAGAATGAAGACCTCGCACATCATGTCGGGGTGCTGCTGGTTGCCGCTCATGAAGCCGATCACGCGCCGGCCGGTCGCGGTTTCGATCACCTGTTCGAAGCGTTTGCGCATCAGCTCCTGAAATTCCATCCGCTGCTGGATCACGGCCGTGCCGCGGCCGCCTTCCAGCAACGTCTCCTCGACCCGCGAGAAACCGCCGCGCAGCACGCACACCACGAGGTCATCGGCGTAGTAGGACTTCGTCCGGGTCGGGCCGTGGCCGTAGAACTCCTTCAGCAGCCCGACCATGCCGTCGGAGATCGCGGTCAGCACATCGCCGTGCGTCCGCGCCGGCGTCTGGACCTCATCCGCGCTCATCGCGCGGGACCTGGGTGTGGTGCGCACAAATGAACGACTAAAGCGTAGCGCTATGGTGTCGGTGAGCATCGCTCGTCGGGTAACCGCCCTTCGCCTCGCGCGCGACCTTGCACCGAGGGACGAGAGAGAAGGCCGCCATGTCGGCCCACAGCACCCCTCTGGCCGGTGACGAGCTGCTCGCGGCGGTCACCGAGGAGATGATCGCGCTACACCGTCGCTACCACCACCGGGCCCCGGTGACGGCCAAGACACAACTGCTCGGGGGCGACCTGCTCGCCTGTGTACTCGGTGGCGTCTACACGACGGTTGAGCAGACGATGATCGAGCTGCAGCACTCGACGATCGTGCAGGAGACGCGCAGCGCCTTTCAGAACGCCATGGCGCACAAGTTCATCGCCGCCGTGGAACGGCTCTCCGGCCGCGAGGTGCTGGACTTCATCTCCAACCACCACGTCGGCCCCGACATCGAGATCGAGCTCTTCATCCTGCGGCCCCAGCACGGGTGAGCCGGGTCGCGCGGCGCGCGACACAAATGTGGCTGACTACGGAGGGGCCGGGAGCGGCGCAGCAGTAGCGTCTTGGTCGAGGGCATCAACGTGGGGTCGGCATCGCGCCGGCAGCACGACCTGACTTCCGAGCGCCACCCACCTGCGGGGGTCGCGATGTCCCACCAGCAATGGCGAGAAGCCGGCTCGCGCGAGTGAGCGGGCCGCGCGTCGTCGAGCGTTGGTCGGGCGGCTGCGGTGTCCCGCTTCCACGCTGAGGAGATAGAGCCATGCCTGCCGAACACCTGCGTCGCAGAACGCATCCGGTCGTGCGCCGCCACGCTGCGGCGAGCCCGAGCGGAGCCCGCGTCCTCGGGGCCTCCTCGCTTGCGCTGATCAGCCTCGCTGCGGTGCTCACGCTGCGCAGTCTCCCCAGCATCGCGGAGGACGGCTGGTCGAGCATCGCCTACTACCTGCTCGGCGCGCTCCTCTTCTTCGTTCCGCTCGCACTCGTGGCGGCCGAGCTCGCCACGGGCTGGCCGCGCGCAGGCGGCCTTTACGCCTGGGTGCGAGAGGCGTTCGGAGAGCGCTCGGGCTTCCTCGCGATCTGGTTCGAGTGGGTCGAGAACGTGGTCTGGTTTCCCACGGTGCTGTCGTTCGTCGCAGCGGCGGTCGCCTACGTGATCGAGCCGAAGCTCGCGAACGAGAAGGTCTACCTGGTGATCGTCATGCTGATCGTCTTCTGGGGCCTGACGGCGCTGAACTTCTTCGGCGAGAAGTCGATCCTTCGCCTGAACAACCCGGCGGTGATCATTGGCACGCTGATACCCGCTGCGGTGCTGATCGGACTCGGTGCCTACTGGCTGCTTGCCGGCCGCCACCTCGCAGCTCCGTTCAGCGCGTCGGCGCTCAAGCCGAACCTCGGCAGCGTGAGCAACCTCGTCTTCTTCGTCGGCGTCGTTCTCGGCTACGCCGGCATCGAGATGGCCGGCTTTCACGCCAAGGAGACGCGCAACCCCAAGCGCGACTTTCCCCGCGCGATCCTGTTCGCCGCCATTCTGATCGTTGGCGTCTCGATCCTGGCCACGCTCGCGATCGTCGTCATCGTGCCGCGGGGGCAGCTCAGCCTGGTCGCCGGTATTCCGCAGACCTTCGATCTCTTCTTCAAGGCGGTCGGGATCGGGGGTTGGGCCACGAAGCTGCTCTCCGGCCTGGTCGCGATCGGCACGCTCGCGTTGATCAGCACGTGGCTGCTCGGACCGACCAAGGGCCTCTACGCAGCCGAGCGAACCGGCGACCTGCCGCCCGAGTTGCACTACGTCAACAAACGCCACGTACCGGTCGCGCTGCTGATCTTCCAAGGGATCCTCAGCACGCTGTTCGCCCTGATGTTCCTGTTCGTGCCCTCGATCAACAGCAGCTACTGGATGCTCACGGCGCTGACGACGCAGATCCTCGTGATGATGTACATCCTGATCTTCGCCGCGGCGATCAAGCTGCGCTACACCCAGCCGGATGTGCCGCGCGCGTACAAGGTCCCCGGCGGCAAGGTTGGGATCTGGCTCGTCGCCGGAACCGGCATCGTCGGCTCGCTGTTCGCCCTGATCATCGGCTTCGTGCCGCCAAGCGGGGTGAGCCACTGGCCGACGCCGATCTATATCGCCGTTATGGCCGGACTGATCGTGGTCTGCTCGGCACCGCCGTTCATCGTCGAGCGGATCAAGAAGCCGAACTGGAAGATCACGAGCCCCGACAACGTCCTGCTCGACCTCGACGACCGCTCCCCCGACGCGTCGGCTGCGCCCGCCGCCGGCCTCGCCGGCGCCTGACGCGCGTCGAAACCTCTCGAACCCCAAGGAGTCCATGATGTTGGAGCGCCACGAATTTCCAGTTCTGTTCGTCGCAGGGCCGAAGCGCCGGGCGGCGGCGAGTGAGACATTGAGCCGGATCGTTGCGGAGTTGGTCGCGCTCGGTCACCGGGTCGTCGAGGCGCAGACGCTGACCGACGGCCGCGCACTCGTGAGCTCGGATCCGTCGTTCGGTGCCGTGGTGGTGGACTGGGACGTCAGCCAGGCGAATGCTGAGGCGGACGCGCGTGCCGTGCTCGATGCGGCCCGCCGTCGCAGCGGCCGCCTCCCGGTTTTCCTGATGCTCGAGCACGGCGACGCGACGGGGCTGCCGCTGGATGTGCTCGAGTTGGCGCGCGAGGTTGTGCTCGTCCTGGAGGACACGCCCGCGTTCATCGCTGGTCGGATCGACTTCGCCTGGCGCCGCTACGTGGAGACGCTGCTGCCACCGTTCTTTGACGCGCTCGTCGAGTTTGCCAACACGTACGAGTACTCGATGCACACACCCGGTCATGCGGGCGGCGCCGCGTTTCGCAAGACAGCGGTCGGAAAGGCCTTCCACGACTTCTACGGCGAGAACCTCTTCCGCACCGATCTCTCGGTCTCTGTTGGCGAACTTGGATCCCTGCTCGACCACTCGGGCCGGGTCGCCGAAGCCGAGCGCAACGCGGCGCGGATCTTCGGAGCCGACATGACGTTCTTCGTGCTGAACGGCACCTCGACCGCCAATCAGATCGTCGCCCACAGCGCGATCGTCGCCGGCGACGTGGTGCTCGCCGATCGCAACTGCCACAAGTCGCTGAACTACGCGCTGGCGGTCACCGACGCGATCCCGGTCTACCTGCGGCCGGTGCGCAACGGTTACGGCATCATCGGGCCGATCCCGGCAGCTGCGCTGGAACCGGGGGCGATCGCAGCTGCGATCGCCGAGCACCCACTGGCAGGCCACGCAGCAGACCGCGCGCCGGTGTATGCGGCGCTCACCAATTCGACCTACGACGGTCTCTGCTACGACGCGCGAGTGGTCACGGCGCTGCTTGGCCAGAGCGTCCCGCGCATCCACTACGACGAAGCGTGGTTCGCCTACGCCGCCTTCAATCCGCTCTACCGCGACCGCCACGCGATGCACGCGCCGCTCGATGCCGGCGGGCCGACGCTCTACGCGACACAGTCCACGCACAAGCTGCTCGCCGCGTTCTCACAGGCTTCGATGATTCACATCCGGTCGCGCGAGCGGGCTCCCGTTGATCCCGCCCGCTTCAACGAGGCCTACATGATGCATGCCTCGACATCGCCGTTCTATCCGATGATCGCCGTGCTCGACGTCGCCGCGGCGATGATGGACGGCCCGGGGGGCGAGGCGCTGACCGCCGAGTCGATCGGCGAGGCGATCGACTTCCGCAAGCGCGTCCTCTCGCTCGCCAAGGCGATCGGCGAGCGCGACGGCGCCGACGGATGGTTCTTCGGTGTCTGGCAGCCCGAGCGGGTACGCGACCCCTCCTGCGGAGTCGAGTACGCATTCAGCGACGCTCCGGATGAGTTGCTGGCAGGCGAGCCTGGATGCTGGACGCTCGAGACCGACGCGGCGTGGCACGGTTTCGGCGCGCTGGCCGAGGACTTCTGCCTGCTCGACCCGATCAAGGTCACGATCACAACGCCCGGCATGGATGTCGCCGGCACCTTCGCGCAGCGCGGAATCCCGGCTCAGGTTGTGACGATGTTTCTCGACGAGCAGCGGATCGAGGTCGAGAAGACCGGCGACTACATCATTCTGGTGCTCTTCTCGATCGGCATGACGAAGGGCAAATGGAGCACGCTGCTTGACGGATTGCTCGGCTTCAAGCGCGCCTACGACGAAAACCAGCCGCTGGCCGAAACGCTGCCGCGGCTCGCGGCGGCCCAGCCGCAGCGCTACGGCAGCCTCGGGCTCGCGGACCTCTGCGACGAGATGCACGACGCGCTGCGCAGCGGCGCCATGCCGGCGCTCCTCGACAGCGCCTTCGACGCGTTGCCGGCGGCGAAGCTGACGCCCGCCGAGGCGTACCGCCGCCTGGTACGCGGCCGCACGGAGCGGCTCGGCCTCGCTGCGATGGCGGAGCGAACCGCGACTGTGATGGTGGTCCCCTACCCGCCTGGCATCCCGATCCTGATGCCCGGCGAGAGCGCCGGGCCTGCCGACGGGCCGCTGCTCGAGTACCTCCGCGCACTCGAGGCGTTCGACAAGCGCTTCCCCGGCTTCGAGCACGACATCCACGGCGTTGAACGCGACGCGAGTGGGAACTACGCGATCGAATGTCTCACCTCGGAGGCGCCTGCGGCGGCGTCGAACGGCTCGCAGAAGCTCGAGCGTGAGCGTCCGAACCCCGTCGCGATCGGCGCGCAAGCACCGTAGAGGCGGGGGACGCCGGGATGCCGTGCTACGCGCCGCGCAGCACGGCGTACCACAGCCTGTCGGCCACGGCGACGATCGCCTCGGCCACGCGCAGGTAGCGGCGGTAGAGGTCCTGCGCGGCAAGGACCGCGCGGAGATCGTCGACCTTGAGCAACTGTGCCATCGCCTGGCGGTAATCGCGCTCGACGTGGTGCACGGCGTTACTTGCCGCGTCGGCTTGACGGCCGGCCGCTTCGGGATCCTTGCGCAGCAGCCTGAACCCGTCGACGATCGCGCGGGTTCCCTCGGCGAGCTGAGCGCCCATCGCTCCGGCGTGGGCGTCGGGCTTCCAGCCGAGCACCTCGGCTTCGCGAAGCGCGTTGCGCGCCTCGCCCAGCACGCGGTCTACACGTTCAGAGAGCGTGTAGAGATCCTCTTGGTCGACCGGGGTCGAGAGCGCGACCTGGAGAGCTTCGAGCAGTTCGCGACGTGCGAGGTAGGCGCGATCGCGCTCAGCGTGCAGGGCTTTGGCCGCGTCTTTCCCGCCGCCGCGCGACCACGCCGCGAACGCGTCGACGCCATCCGCGGTGACCTCGCCCTGTGCCAGGAGCAGCGCGAGGACGTCCGGAGCGGCCGGCAGCAGCAGCCGTCGCCACCAGCGGCGCCTCGCCGAAGCGCCCGCGCGGATCGCGTCGGACTCGCTGGGGCGCCCGCTCACGCGATCGCCCCGCCCAGACGGCCGAACGCGATCAGTCCCGCGCCCAGCGCGGCGCACGCCGGCACCGTGACGACCCAGGCTGTGATCACCGTACGTACCGTAGGCCAGTGGACATGCCGGCGCCGGCGCACGGCGCCAACGCCGATCATGCTCGAAGCGACGACGGTCGAGGTGCTCACCGGTGCCCCGATCAGTGCCGCACCCAGGATCGCCACCGCGGAGGCGCTCTGCGCCGCGACCCCGTCGAGCGGCCCACCACGGTAGAAGCGAGAAGACACCGTGCGGACGATCCGCCGTCCGCCCGACGCCGTGCCGGCCGCGAGCGCGAAGGCGACGAGTGCAACCACCCAGAGGGGCACCAAGAACCGGTGGACGGCGCCTGCGGCGAGGAGCAAACCGGTCGCCAGGCCCATCGCCTTCTGCCCGTCGTTGGAGCCGTCCGCCAGGCCCACGAGCCCGGCGCTCAGCCAGACCATCGTCCGCAGCGAGCGCATCACGTCGCGCGAGGCTCGATGGAGCAGGCGGCCGAGCAGGCGCCGCAGAGCGGCCGCGAGGAGGCCGCCGAGCGCGGGAGAGACGGCGATCGCGAGCAGGGTTCCGATCACGCCGTATGGGTGTGCGCCGTGCAGCCCTCCCCAGCCCACGGCGTGCCAGCCCGCTTCGACCGCGGCCGCGCCGGCGAGTCCGCCGACCAGTGCGATGCTCGCGCTCACAGGGATGCCCCGACGCGTCAAGAGCAGCGTGAACGCCAATCCGGCGATGCCGCCGGCCAGGTAGGTGGCGGGCAGCTGTGCCGCGGGCACGCGTACGAGGCTGGTCATGGTCAGCGCCACGGCCTGGCCGGCCAGCAGGCCTCCTGCTGCGTGGGCGACGAACGAGAAGGCCATCGCGCGCCGGTACGAAGCTCCGCGTGAGGCGATCAGGACGGCGCTCGCGTTGGCGGCGTCGGATGCGCCGAGCACGAACGCGAACGCGACCACCACGACCAGCGCGGCGACACCTGTGACGCTCAGAGAACCAGGCTCGACGCGCCGATCATACGTGAGGCGAGCCCGGCCCCGTCCAGGGCTTTCCCGTCGCCACTGCGATCCCCGCAGAACCAGCGCCAGGTTTGGGGCGGTGGCGTTAGCGCGAGGGCGATCGCCGGCGTGCTGCGCAACTTTGGCGCTCAGGGGGGCTCTAAACGGGTGATGTCGCGCATCGCACGAATCCTCACGCTCGCACTGGCGCTCGCGGTCGTTGTTCCCGCCGTGGCGCTTTCGGTTGCGGCGGCCGCCCCGAAGCACCACCCCGTGATCGGGATCGGTGACGACAAGGGCGACATGTTCAGTGACCCGCGGTTTCTCGCGCTCGGAATCAAAACGGTTCGCTACGACATGTCGTGGGATGCGCTGTCGGTGACCTATCAGCGCCAGGAGGTCACGACGTGGATGGACGCCGCCAAGGAGCATGGCCTGAGCGTCCTGGTCACGATCGATCACTCCGACCGGGTGATCTACAAGAAGGTCAAGGTTCACGGTAAGACGAAGGAGAAGGCGTACAGCCAGACCCGGGTGCTGCCGACGAAGGCCGAGTACATCAGCGCGTTCAAGGCGTTCCGCAAGAAGTTCCCATGGGTGAAGGATTTCGTGACCTGGGATGAGACGAACTGCTACTGCGAGGTCACCTACAACAAGGAGACCCAGGTCGCCGGCTTCTATCGCGGGCTGCGCTCGGCCTGCTCTTCGTGCACGATCCTCGCGGCCGAGTTCCTCGACACCGCCAAGCAGTACGCGGTGCCGATGAAGACATGGGTGTCGAAGATCGACAAGGCGCTCGGTTTTCAGCCGGGGTACTGGGGCCTCAACGACTACGAGGACGCCAACCACCTGGTCAGCACCCAGACGCGCGCGTTATTGAGTCTCGTTCGGGGCAACATCTGGCTCGCCGAAACGGGCGGAATCGTCAACCGCCACAACGACACCAAGGACCCTGGCTTTCCGCAGAACGCCACGCACGCCGCCAAGGTCGACTCATACATCCTGAACACGATCGGGTCGCTTAGCTCGCGGATTCAGCGCATCTACCTCTACGAGTGGGACGCGAAGACCCGCCTTGACAGCTGGGACAGCGCACTGATCTCCTACAACACGATCGCTCGCCCGGGCTACACGGTGCTCGCCGACACGCTCGACGCCTGGGGGATCAAGCCGAATTGCAAGATCTCCAGTCGTCCGCCGGCCTGCGCTCGCAGCTAAGCCACGCTGCAATTCTCCGTGCAAGCGGCCGCTGCGCCCCTCTCGGGTTGTCCAGACGGTGTGCTATTTTCGGGAAAAAGCAGGTGTCCGGCAGCTATTGCAATGGCGGCGGGACGCACGCTGTTTGGGAGCTGGACGCGTTGGCGGGTCACACCTGTGATGCCTGCCACATATGCGGACCGCGCCTCACCGTAGCTCACACGGGAGGTCGCTTCGCATGTCGCGCCGTCTGTCGTTGAGATCCGGTTCGCGCGAGAACCACGCCACGGCGGCCGCGGATCGGGCATCCGACGCCGAACTCTCAGACGTACTGAGCGAGTTCGCCCGCACGATGGTGACGGACTTTCCGATCCAGGACATCCTCGATCATCTTGTTGGGCGGATCGTCGAGATCATGCCGGTCACCGGCGCGGGCGTGACGCTGATCTCCGCCGGCCGCGGTCCACGCTACATCGCGGCCTCAAATGCTGCCGCGATGCGCTTTGAGGAGTTACAGAGCGAGCTGTCCGAGGGGCCCTGTTTGGCGGCCTACCACACCGGCGAGGCGGTGTCGGTCGCCGACCTGCGTACAGACAAGCGCTTCGCCAACTTCTCGCCCAGGGCGCTGGAGGCCGGTCTCGCGGCCGTGTTCACGTTTCCCCTTCGCCACGGGTCTGCGCGCCTGGGTGCACTCGATCTCTACCGGGATATCCCGGGGGCGCTCAGTCGGCGGTCGATGAACCGAGCCCAGACACTCGCCGACG
This sequence comes from Solirubrobacteraceae bacterium, assembly GCA_049517155.1. GTDB lineage: Bacteria > Actinomycetota > Thermoleophilia > Solirubrobacterales > Solirubrobacteraceae > Palsa-513. The sequence goes on along the minus strand of JBEKSK010000005.1, from coordinate 2,920 downwards.
TGGCGGCGGCGTACCTGCTGAACGCGGAGGCCCGCGCCGACCTTCAGGACTCGGCCGACCGCTCGCGCGAAGCTTCGCTCCACGATGCCCTGACCGGGCTCCCTAACCGCGCCCTGATGTTCGAGCGCCTCGAGCATGGTTCGCTCCGGGGCCGCCGCTCTCACAAGACGATGGCGCTGTTCTTTGTCGATCTCGACCGCTTCAAGGAGGTCAACGACACCCACGGTCACCAGATCGGCGATGAGCTGCTCGTAGCGGTGGCCGAGCGCCTGACCGGGATGCTCCGGCCTGGCGACACCCTTGCCCGCATGTCCGGCGACGAGTTCCTGATCCTCTGCGAGGACCTCGAGGATGCGGCCGATGCCGAGACCATCCTGGCGCGCATCGATGACGTGCTGGCTCCGCCGTTCGAGCTGTCAGGTGTGGAGTTGGCGGTGACGGCCAGCATCGGCAGCGCGGTCACCGCGTCCGGCGAGAGAGCAGCGAAGCAGCTGATCCATCACGCGGACCTGGCGATGTACAAGATGAAGCGCCGCGCAGCCGGCACGCGCAACGTCCTCGATGCCGGCAAGGACGAGGCGCTTGGCGCGCGCAGCGACCTCGGGGAAGCGCTGGGTGGGGCGGCCGCGCGTGGCGAGTTGCACCTCGACTACCAGCCCATCGTCGACGCCGTCGACGGGCGGCTGACCGGTGTCGAGGCCCTGCTTCGATGGACGCACCCAAGCCGGGGGCTGCTGCCACCGAGCCTCGTGATCCCGGTCGCCGAGCAGTGTGGTGAGATCGGCGAGATCGGGCGCTGGACGCTCGGCCAAGCGTGGTCTGATCAGCACAGCTGGCGAGGCGAGCGCTCCGGCGACCTCGCGGTGTCGGTCAACATCTCCGCCCACCAGTTACTGGCTGCGGGTTTCGCGGACATGGTGGCCACGGTGCTGCTGAGCGGCTCAAGCGATCCACGCCTGTTGACGTTGGAGGTGACCGAGAGCGTGCTCGTCCAGGACAGGGAGCGCGCCGCCGTGGTGCTGGGTGCGCTGAAGGGGATCGGCGTCACGCTTGCCCTGGACGACTTCGGCACCGGGAGCGCCTCGTTGCGCCAGATCATGGACTACCCGATCGACACGATCAAAGTCGACCGGGCGTTCGTCGCGAACCTCGGCCCCGACCCGGCCAGCGAGATGATCGTGACCTCCGTCGTCCAGCTTGCACACGGCCTCGGCAAGACCGTTGTCTCCGAGGGTGTCGAGACGGCCGAGCAGCATCAGGCGCTGACGCGGCTGGGCACCGATGCCTGCCAGGGCTTCTACTTCGCCCGGCCGATGCCGGCCTCCGCCATCGACGCGCTCATCCGCCACGGAGGGGCCCACAGCGACACACGCCTGCCGGCGCGCCTCTGACGGGCGCGGTGTCCGCCTTGCTGGCGGCGTCGGCGCCGGGCTGTGACCCCGACGGCCGGGGCGCCGGGCAGCTCGGTCTTTCATCGCGTCGCCGGCGCCGGGCGCTCGGCGCCGCGGTCCGGGTGCCCCGAGGCGACCCCAGCGCGCGCACGCGAGCGCAGCGACGTCGCCACGGCCGTGCGAGCGCAGCGTCAGTTGGTCAGCTCTGCCGCAGCGGTCGTGACGCTCGCGGGTTGGAGTCGGGCGCCCCACTTCTCCTCCACGTGGCCGAATTTCCAGAACCCCAGCGCGCCGGCCCAGCAGAGGACGAACATGCCGGCGATCACGAAGCCGGCCTTGTTGATGTCGAAGTTGGCCATGAAGCTCCAGAACCCGCCATGCAGTCCGCCGATCTCCACCGGCAGGATGCCGAGAACCTCGACCGTGCCGATGAAGAAGCAGATCGAAACGGAAAGCCCGGTGATCGCGAGGTTGTAATAGACCTTGCGGACGGGGTTGAAAAAGGCCCAGGAGTAGGCGAAGTTCATGAAGATCCCGTCGATCGTGTCCATCAGGCTCATGCCCGCGGTGAACAGAACCGGCAGGCAGAGGATCGAGTAGAACGGCAGGTTTTGCGAGGCGAGCAGCGCTGTCGTTGCGAGCAGCGCGACCTCGGTTGCGGTATCGAAGCCCATGCCAAAGACCACGCCGACCGGGTACATCTGCCATTCCCGGCTGATCGTTCGCATCCAGCGGCCGAAGAAGCGGTACATCAGGCCGCGGTTTTGCAACTGGCGCTCGAGTTCGGCTTCGTCGTAGCTGCCGCGGCGCATCGAGCGGAACACGCGCAGGATCCCGGCCAGGATGACGACGTTGAGTGCAGCGATCAGGTATAGAAACGTCGCCGACACGACGGTGCCGAAGACGCCGCCAAACTGCTCGAGGCTGGAGTGGTGGTTCGAGACCGCGCCGTACACCGTCTTTTCGGCGACGACGATGCCGACGCCGATGGCGATCACGATCGTCGAGTGTCCGAGCGAGAACCAGTAGCCGAGGCTGAGGGGCCGCTTGCCCTCGTTCATCAGCTTGCGCGTCGTGTTGTCGATCGCGGAGATGTGATCGGCATCGAACGCATGACGCAAGCCGAGCGTGTAGGCGAGACCGGCGACGCCGATGCCAAGCCCCTTGTAGTGGGACGGCACGACGAAAAGCAGGAACACACCGAAGCCGACCACGTGCAGCAGCGTGATCGACATGAACATCAACCCCGCACGGCGGCGCTCACTCGGCGTCAGCGCCTTGGCGACCTCAACCAGATATCCCAGGATTCCAAACCGCGACGTGCTGGCAGGCTTCACCGTGCTCACTGAACCCCTCCTCTGGCGCGCATGTTTCTCGAACCAACTTCGCTGCCGACTGCGCGGCCCGCCGGTGCGTTGCCACCTATACGCCGATTGGCCGCCACCGGATGCATTCAGATCTCCACTTCCGTGCTCGGCCGCCCTGGCGTGGGCGTGCGCGAGCAATCCAGGTACGCCAGCGCCGCTGAG
>JBEKSK010000004.1:0-31257 GCA_049517155.1 Solirubrobacteraceae bacterium | reverse complement strand
CGATCGAGCACACGGTCCACGTCGCCGCCGACGCGCGGTCATCCAGCGTCAGCGGCTCGCTCACCTGGGACGGCGCTGATTTGCAGAACGGGATCGCGCGGTGGTCGAGAACGATCAGCAACTCGACGTCGCCGGGCTGGGGGCAGCTCGGCGGCGCATCGGTGGAGGTGCAGGTGACGGGACCGCCGGCCGTGGGAGAGCGCTCGAGCCAGAAGTCGTAGATGAAGTCGTAGGGCACCGGCGTGGCGCCGATCGCGTAGGTGGTCGAGAGCAGGTAGGAGTTGCGCAGCGTCGTCGTCGCCAGCGGGAAGGGCTTGGTCTGGCAGGCGTTCGCGGTCGGGCAGAACGGGCGGTCGGTCAGGCCGAACCCGTAGGCGACCTCCGGATAGCCGGCCGGCCCGGCGCCGTTCTGGACGACGCGCGAGAGCGAGATCGCGGTGGTCAGGCCCGCTGTGCCGTAGCAGCGCCGGATCGACCCGGCGGAGGAGGTGACGTTCCACAGGTTGACCGCCGAGACACCGTGCGCCAACGGGAAGTAGTCCTCCTGCGCGCTGTTCGGCGTCGAGGTGGCGTCGCAGGCGTACTGACGCGACGCCGCGCCAGCGAGGGCGGGCGGCCTGGGCGCGGGCGCGGCCGTGCCGGCGCTCGCCACACCCGCCCACACACCGCCGAGCGCGACGGCGATCGCGCAGCACCACCAGGCCGCCCTCGCGTGGGCCCGGCCGTGGCGGATCTGGAGCGCGATCGCCCTCCGCGTGCTCGTTGCGCGTGAGCGCCGGGCGCGTAGTCGCCGAATATTTTCAAGTCGATGCATCGCCGCGACCTAGCGGGTGAGAAGCGTTGGACAAAGTTGGTTGCGCGGCGACCGAGGGTAGCGGCCGCCGGCCGCCGTCGACCGGGGATAGATGCGCGGTTGCGTGGGTGAAAGCAGTGGCTCTGGGGCGCTTTGGGGGTGGTGTGATCGCCGTGTGCGGTCCGCGGGAGCGGCCCGCGCGCGGCAGGCGGGGGAAATCCGCGACTCGGGCCGCCGGCCGCGCGTGCTCTGGACATGGGACGCGTGGGGGGCGTCCGGGTTGCGCTAGCCGCTCGCCTGGTGGTTCGCCGGATCGCGCAACGGGGTGGGCGCCGTCCTGTCGGCCGATACGCGCGACGGGCGTGCTGTTGGTCGCCCACGAGGACGCCTACGTAAGAGGTTTCGAAGAAAGCCTGTTTTAGGCGGAGATAAAGGCCGATGACGCGCGCAAGCCCGGAAGCGGCCGGCTTGCCCCACAACAGAAGGAACCAGATGCGAGCGTCGAGGCACCGCTTCAACCGCGAGGACGGCTTCACCCTGATCGAGCTTCTGGTCGTGATCCTGATCATCGGCATTCTTGCCGCGATCGCCATCCCGTCCTTCCTCAACCAGAAGTCGAAGGCCTCCGACGCCGCGGCAAAGGAGCTCGCCCACACCGCGCAGATCGCGATCGAGACATGTGCAACCGACAACAGCGGTCTGTACGCGACCTGCAACACCACCGCGGCATTGGCCGCCTACGAGGCCACGATCCAGACGACCCTCGGCAACGGCAACGCGTATCTCGCCACCGTGTCGGTGCCAGGCGTGAGCCAGACCGGCAACAGCTACACGGTGACGACGGCCTCGACCACCGGCGACACCTACAGCATCACGCGCACCGCGTCGGGTGCGCTGCTGCGCACGTGCGTCAACGCCACCGGCAAGACCGCCTGCGTCGGCGGCACCTGGTAGCAACCGCGTCCGCGGGACCCACTCGCATCTCATCGCCGCCGCGCGGGTTGAAGCCCACGGCGCGGCCATCGCCTGGGTGGAGCCCTAGGATGGCGCCGTGGCCGTGAAGGCGTGCCTGAACGGTGGACGCTCGCGGGCAGAGCACGCGGCGGTGCCCGTGACCGCTGCGGAGTTGGCGCTCGACGCGATCGCCGTCCGTCGCGCCGGAGCGTTCGCCGTGCACTTCCATCCGCGTGATGACGCGGGGGCGCAGACCTTGGCCGCGCGGCCCTGCGACGGCGCCGTGGCGGCCGTTCGAGCCGCGGCGCCGCGACTCGCGGTCGGGCTTTCGACCGCCGAGGCCATTGACCACGATCCCTTCGCGCGCGCAGCAGCGGTGGCTGCCTGGCGCACGCCGCCGGATTTCGTCTCGGTGAACGTTGGCGAGCTTGGCTGGGCGGGGATCATGCGCGCCGCGCTGCATGCCGGCATCGGCGTCGAGGCCGGCGTCGCGGCGCCAGACGAGGCGGCGGAGTTTGCGCGCAGCCCGTTCGCCCACCGCGTCGTGCGTGTGTTGGTTGAGGTCGACGGCGGCGCCGGCGACGCGGAGGCCGTATCCGCGCTGGTCCCGCCGGGGGTGCCACAGCTCTGGCACGGCTACGGGGAGCGCACCTGGGAGGTCCTCGCCGCCGGGGCCGCACGCGGCCACGACGTGCGCGTCGGCCTCGAGGACGTCCTCGTGCTGCCCGCTGGCGGCGCCGCGGCCGGCAACGCAGAACTCGTCGCAGTCGCCGTGGCGTTGATCAGCCGCGCGGGCGAACCGGGCGAGCGTCGTGATGCTCCGGCGCCCTGACGGCCGCGGGGCTAGTCGAGGGACTCGACGTCGACGATCGCGCGTGGTGCCGGCTCGCGCGCGTGCTGCTCGGTGAACCTTGCGCGTCCTTTCGCGACGGCGTCGGCTTCTGTGTCGGCTTCGACTACGTAGCGAAAGGCCTGTGGGTGCGTTGTCTCGTCGATATTCGTCTCGGTGATGACAACGCGGTAGGGCACCCGGCCACACTATCCGACCGCCGCCAGGGGCCGGCCAAACCAGACCTGCAGGCTCAAGATCGTTGCCGCATCACCGGGCCGGCGCTCGCCAAGTCGATGGCAGAGCGGGGCGAGGCGATGAGCGGCAGCGACGGGTTTTTGCTTGGCGAGCCTGTTGCGTGTGCGCTCCGGGTGGGCTACCGTCGGACAGTGGCGGTGCAACCACGGACTTGAGGAGAGTGTTATGCGCGAGTTTCACCTTCGAGTCGGCCGCCGCAGCGGCGGCGTGCCGCGTAGGCGCCTGTCCTACGCCAACGTCGCCTCGACACTTGCGCTGGTGATCGCGCTGGGTGGTGGCACCGCGTGGGCGGCCCACACCTACCTGGTCACCTCGACGAGCCAGATCAAGCCGAGCGTCCTCAAGAAGCTGCAGGGCAAGAACGGCACGAACCTGACAAGCCAGACGCCGCTGCCGTCAGGGCGGTCCGAGTCGGGCTTCTACGCAGCCGCCGGTGGCTACGTGACAGGAAGCCACCTCGCAGCGGCAATCACCTACGCACAGCCGCTTGCAACGGCGATCGCCAACGCGAACGTCATCTGGAACCAGTCTGGGACGACCTCTCTGAACTGCCCCGGAATCGGACAAGCGGCCCGCGGCTATCTGTGCCTATACGACAACGAGCAGAGCGGACTGTCCGGCGAGGACGCCTTCTACTCCACGGGAGGTCCGCCCACCTCCGGATCCGCCACAACCTTCAGCACGCCTTCTTGGGGCGCGATCTTGTATTGGACCATTACCGGAGCGGGCTACGTGAGCGGCGAGTACACGGTCACCGCCCCGTAGTGCACCCGCGAGCCAATTCACGGACAAGGTCTTCGGGCTGGGGCCCGCCCTTAGCGCACCCTTCGGCTCGGCGAGTGCCCGCTTCGCCCGCTTGAAAGCCCACTGTCCCGGCTCTCGCGCGAGCGATTAAGGACTCGAATCTGGGACCTCTTCCTGATCAGGAGCGAGCGGATGCCTGAAGGGCTAGGTCTTGTTGCACACGGTGGTCGTGCACGGCTTGCCGCTGCCACCGGCGCCGGTGCGCGCGACGGAGGTCTTTGCTGTGGCGATTGGCGCCTGAGGCGGGTCGCCTGGTCCCGGGGGGTAGGCGAGCTCGGCGGTGACAGTGGTCGTGCCGCCGGGCGTCGATCCGAGCGTCTTGGTGCACGGCCATGTCGTGCAGCTGATCGCGGGCGATGTCGACGAGCCGACGTAGATGTCGATCGCGGCGGTCGCGGGCACCGTGGGTGGGACGCCCTCGTTGTAGTCGAGCTCGTGGGGTGACAAGGTGCTGTTGACGGTGATCGTGATCGCGGTCCCGATCGTGGCGGTCTGTGGCGTTGCGGTGATCGTGAGTGGCGCGCACGTGACCGGGTTCTGGAGTGCCTGGTAGGCGTAGTTGAGCGCTGCCTGGACGTCGTGTCCGGACGAGCCGGCCGTGTCGAGCACGTCCTGTTGGTAGACCTCGATGAAGCGCCCCCCGGCGGCGACTCCCTTTTGGAGCGCCGCAGCGAGCGCGCTCGGACTGACGCCCGGTTGGCTGGGTGCCTCGGTCTGGAACCCCGTGTTCGCGTCGGCACAGTTTGCCTGCACGTACGCATACGGCCGACGCTGCGACGCGCCCGCCCCGCTCAGAGCGTCCTCCTGCAGAACGAACCGGGACGCGTAGCCCAAACCGGTGCGGATGACCGTGAGCGGCGTCGCGGTCGTCTGACTCGGGTCCGATAGTGACGGCGCGCCGGTCGACGGCTGGCTGCCGATCGGAAGGCCGTCGCCCAAGGCCAGCGAGAGGTACTGGTTGGTGAACATCGCACGGTAGTGCCGAAATGCCGTCGCCCACGCGCCGGTGTAGGCGGCCGGGGTGTAGCCGAGCGCGCGCCACATGTTGATGTCTGAGCCGTAGGTGTCCACCGGCGTGCCGTTGGCGCTCTTGGCAACAGGGGGAACCGCGGTGTCGCACGGCGGGTCGATCTTGACGAGTACCGGGTGGGTCACAGCGCACAGGTCAGACCCCGGCGGAGGCGAGCCCGGGTTTCTGGGCAGCGTCATCTCGTCGGAGATCGACGTCGGCCCGGCGACCGAGATCATCCTGAACTCCGGGTTGCCCCCATAGCGAGCTTCGACAGCTTTCAGGAAGTTGAACCAGCGGCACAGGTACACGGAGTTCCACGGGTCGGGGACCGTCTTGGCCGGCGGATCGCTCCCGTCGTAGGTCCACGCGAACGGTGTCGCCGTCACGCTCCCCGGACAGGCAGTGATCGGGTCCGCGGCCGGCGTCGTGCTCGTGGTCGTGGCCAGCGCCCAAGCCGGCGTGTGCCACCCAGGCAGCAGCGTGAGAACCACGAACTTTTGGTGGGCATCCGCCTGCGCGAAAGTGCAGTCCAACGGTGCCCAGTCGATCGGCCCGTCAGTTGGCTGCAGAATGTCCCACCCGATCGCCAGATCTACACCGCTGATCCGATAGTCCTTGAACACGCGCTCGCTGAACGGGCCAGTCGCCCCCGTCGCGCCGGACGCCGTCGTGAGACCGTCCGTCGCACCGTCCAGGTAGGCGATCAACCCGCTCGGCCGCGGGCCGAGCGTCGTGTCACTACCAGCCTGCAACGTGCACGGCGCCAGCTTCCTCACCGGCGTGGGGCTCTTACCGCCACTGGCGCTGGCGCCGGCCACCGCGCACACAAGAACCACAACCCCAACCACCGCCGCAACACCGGTGCCACGAACCATCCCCGCCCCCATCGACATAGTGTCCCCGCACGCCGCGACCCCGTCAACCACCAACCGCTGGTAGGCCCGGGCACGACCGCATCGGGATCGGCGCGGTCAGCGAGGGCTCAGGTGCATGTGTCCCCGCAGGGCTTGGGCGGCTTGGAAACGCCGAGCGGGCATACTGGACCGGTCTTCCAGTGGATGGCAGCCGCCTCGAGTGCGCACTGGAAGCCGGGATTCTCGGTGTCGCCGTCGTAGACGTCGCTCTCGTAGAACTCGATGAAGTTCACGCCCGCCGCGATGCCGCGCTCGAGTGCCCCGGCGAGGTCATCGACCGAGCCACCGAGTTTTGTGTTGTTGGTGGTCTGAAAGCCGGTCGCGCCGATCGTGCCGTCCTTCGATTCGACGTACTGGTAGTGCTGACTTGTGTTGTTCGCCTTCAAGCCGTCGCCCTGGAACACGAATCGCTTGACGGCGTCCTTGTCGAGGTCCTGCGCTCCCTCGCCGAAGACGGCGTCCAGTGTCGCCGAGGTCTGGCATGCGGCGTCGCAGGAGGACGTTGGGATCGGCAGGCCGTCGAAGAGCGAGAACGAGACGTACTGACGGGCGAAGATGTTGGCGTACTGCTCAAAGACCTTCTGCCAGGCCGCCTCGTAGACCGCCGGCGTGTACCCCAGGGCGCCCCACATCGTGAAGTCGTCACCGCCGATCGGCGTCCCCGCGGCCGGGGGCAAGGGGTAGGACGCCGGCAGGCCGCTGTCGCCTGAGGGGTTGTCCGGCAGGGACATCTCCTCGGAGACCGATGTCGGGCCGTCGGCCGAAATCATCGAGAACGCCGGATTGGCCCCATAACGGGCGTCCAGCAGGTGAAGCAGCGCGAACCAGCGGCACAGGTAGGTCGGATCCCAGGGCAGCGGCAGCTGCCGAGGCCCGGCAGCCCCTCCGTAGGAGTAGGTGAACTGGCTAGAGGCGACGCGTCCGCTACAGGATCCGCTCGGCGACGGCTTGGCCGGGCAGTTCAGCTTGGGCGCCCAGTCACCCGAGGCACCAGGGCACAGCGCCCAGACCGGTGTGTAGAACCCGGGCTGCGGTGTAAGAACGACGAACTTGTGCTGGGCGTCGGCCTCGCAGAAGATCTCATCGACGGCATGAATGACCGACGCATCCAAGCTGTCGAATGAGGCTGGCTGTAGGTCGTTCCAGCCGATGTAGACCTGCACACCGGAGATCGCCTCGTTGGCGAACACGGCGCTCGGGACGACCGGTGTCGCGGGGTCGGTATCGGTGATGCGCACGAGGGCGATAAGCCCCACCGGCTTAGGTTCGGCTGCCGCGCTGGTCTGCAGGCAGGCGAGCGGTTTTGGCAGCGCGGCCGCAGCGGCGCGGGAGACCGCGGCCTTGGCGTCGCCGCCCTGCCAGTTCCACCCCACGGCCGCCAACAGCGCGCCGGCACCCAGTGCCACGGCGGTCGTCCAAACCGGCCGGCGGCCGGCACTGCTATGCAAGCGAGCGAGCATCCACCCTTCCCAGACAGACCGCTCATCGCCACCTCGACGCGATGTGCCCGCCAACCATAGCGGCCGACGCACGCCCGAAGCGCCGCATCGTAAGGCCGGACAGCCGACTAGCCAATTGCCCAAATCGCCGCGCTTGTGTAAGTGGGCGATCCAGGGGCGCCCGGCCCCGCGCCAGCCGGTCTCGGCAACCCCCGGCTGAACGGTCTCGGCGCTCTCCGCCTATCTCGGTCCGCTAACGCAGCAGCCTGAACTGCGTGGTCTTGACGTACATGCCGTCACAGTCACCACTCGCCTCGTTCACCTGGTTGACCGACAGCCCGAAGGAGAGCGCGCCGGCCGCGGGTACCCCGGACACCTCCAGCCTGAAGTGGAGGCGCTCGACGGACTTCGCTGGGAGCGTGGCGGGCAGCGCCTCGAGGTCGCCCGTGATGGCTCCGCCGTTGCGCGTCGTGCCGCTCAGCCGAACCTTGGCCCAACGCCCTGTGCCGACGCGCCAACTGAGTGAGACCGCAGAGGCTCGGGCGCCTGTGCGAGCCGTGTCGTCTCCGGCGATCACGACCTGCGTGACGGCGTCCGGGATCGCGTCGCTCGGATTGCGCACCTGCGCGGCGAAGGCGACGCTACGGCGTTGCGTCAGCGACGCCGGCGCCGAGTAGCTCGTCAGCGGGCAGAGGCTCGAATCCTTGCCGAGGTACAGCGTTCCCATGCCGTGCTGCCCGGTGTTCCCCTCGATCGCGATCAGCGTGCATTCGGTGTTCTCGGCCGCGGCGGTGTAGGAGGTGACGAAGTTACCCGCGGCGTTGGTGAAGCCCCGGTCGACGGAAAGCCTTCCGCATGGATTTGTCTCATCCGTGTTTGCAGTGAGGTCGACAATGACGTGGTCGTGCTTCACCGGCGCTCCAGACGGAGCGTCCACGTGGACCGTCTCCACACTCACCTGCGAGCCGTTGAGCGCATAGTGCTGTGAGGTCACGGAGACGACGTCGGCCTTCGCCTGCGACGCTGCGGCCTCGGTCGCAGCCAGGCGCGTGGAGCGCCGACGCAGTCCGTGCGTCGGCGTGGCCCCTGCCGCCGTCACATCGGCCTGCGCCAGCACCTCGCTCTGGACGCAGCCGCGGTTCGGACCGGTGGCATAGTCGACGTTGCTGAACATCTCCTGGACGTAGTAGTTGTCGCCGTTGATCACCTGGTTGTACTCGGACGTTCCGGGCGAGGCCGCGTTGGTGGATCCGAGCGGGGTCCCGAAGGTCGACGCGCACTCGTCGGCGATCTCATGCATGCCGCTGTCGAGCCAGGCGTTTGCCATGGGATCGGTGATCGTGTCGATCAGTTCGCCGCTGAGGATGCTGATCTCGCTGTCGGCGATGGCGTCGCCGTTGGGCGCCTGGCCGCTGTTGCAGGCGGTTGCGGTCGGTGCAGGCTCGCTGGTCCATAGATACGTGTTGGCAGCGGTCTGGACGTAGGAGTGGGTCGCACAGTAGTTGGCCGGGAACGCAGCCGTCGGAGTCAGGGATGCGGTTGCCACGCCGCCGGGCAGCATCAGGACATACACGTGATCGCTGTCCTCGGGGAGCTTGGTCGCGGCCAGATAGGACGTCAGCTCGGCCTGCATCTGCGTATTGGTGAGGCACGCGGTGAAGCCTGCGGGGACGGTGCAACTCCCCACGCCGGGGTAGGCATCGGTATCGGTCTGGTCACCCGTGTAGGCGATGTTGTAATTAATCTGGCCGTACTCTGTGGCGACCGAGAAGACGTTGGTGATGCGCCCAGAGTCCTGTGCGACATCCGTGAGGTACTTGTCGATCAGGCTCTGGTAGGTGGTCGTCGGCAGCGCGTAGCCGCCGGGAATCCACCAGATTGGGGTCACGGTGAGCGGGGTGCCGTCGATGTCGAGGACCGGACCGCCGCCGTTCGTCAGCGGGGGCTTGCAGTTCTGGCAGTTCTGAGTCGAGACGAGCGGCGGGCCCGGAGGCGGCGGTGGCTGCGTGCCATTGGCCGGCGCCGCGGTGAGGTACTGCTGCTCGGACGCCCAGGTCATGACGACATTGTTCGCCGCGGGCGCCGTCCCGTTGTCGCTCCACAGCGCCGCCGCCGCCGCCGGAACACCGCGGGCGTCGGTCCCCGCGACGACGTCGATCTCGTCCGGATCGATGGTCGTCGCGCTGGTGGCGAGGAGATTGCGGCGGTGTGACCAGCAGCCGCCGGCCGCAGCCGACTGGCAGTCGGGGTTGGCGCTGCCGTACCCGTCGTAGTACATCCAGACGTACATCGCCCCCAGTGGTGTCGGGGGGCCGGAGTCCTCGATTGCGAGGCTACCAATAGGGAGGTTCGGATCAGTGTCGGTGGTCATTCCGGTCTGGACGAAGGAGTCGTAGGTGTTGACCAGGGCGGTGATCGGTGTTTCGCCGCGCGAGACCCGCTCCATGTTCGTGAAGACGAAGATCTGCTCTGCGCCGGTCAGGCTGCTCCAGTTGGTCGGCAGCGCCAGGGGCGCCAGGTGCTCCTGCGCATTGCGCACGCCGTTGATGGCCGAGAGGCAGTCGGCGTCGGTGCTACAGAAGGGAATGGCTCCGTCGCTCGCCGGCTCCGTCGGCGGGATGATCGGTGCCGCCGCGGCGGTGGAGAGGGTGCCCGTGGTAAAGACCCCGGACGGACCCATGGTCATCGCTTGGGTCGTCTGGTCCCACAGGACCCATTGATAGCTGTACTGGGTGGCGGGAGCCAGCTGTGTGAGCCCCACGCTGACATTCCCCTTGGCATCCGGCTGGCTCCAGTAGTTCGGCATCGTCTGAGTGCCGCCCGTGACTCCGTAGGACAGCGTCACGAGGTAGGGGTCGCCACCGCTGTTGAGCGAGCCCGTGACCCCGGCGCCGTCGTAGTAGATCGTTGTCGCGCCGTTGTCGGTGAGCGACGGCGTGGCCCCGAGTGAGCGGCCGGGTTGGGACGCGAGGACGAGGAGCGCAACGGCGCCCATGATGAGCAGGAACGCACCTGAGCGGGCACGGCGATATTGGCGAACATCAGCGCGCAACGGTCCCCTCGCTTCCCGAAACGTCGTTCTCGCCCCTGCCGTACTCGGCCTGGCCGCCCTGGCGGCCGCGCATGCTAGCAGCCACGCACGCGGGCGGGCGGCACTTCGCCGGGCCCTTCGCGCGTCCAGCGACTGGGCGATCCAGGACTTGAACCTGGGACCTCCTCCGGTCAGGACGCAGCTTGAGTTGGGGACGAAGCTGACGGGAAGACGATCAAGTCCGCGACGGTGGAGGGTTCGCCTTGCCCATCGTCATAACCGCGATCATGGCGTTGGTCGCGTAGTTGTCGCTGGCTGGGGCTGGGCTCAAACAGGGCGCTGGCGGCCACGAGGCCGCCAGCGCCCGAGCCTGAGCGGCGCCGGGCGGCGGCGGTCCGCCTACTCGGCCTAATGGGCGATCCAGGACTCGAACCTGGGACCTCTTCCTTATCAGGAACGACGGATGCGGGCGACTGCGGGTCGTTTGCGGGTACTTGGTGCTGGGTCGGCCTTGCCTGCCCCGATCTGCGGTCGCTGCGGCTCGGGATCGTGGCGGCTGAGGCTTCCCTGTGGCTTCAACGCCTCCTGGAGCGGCCGCGGGTGCAAGAATGCGCGCCCAGTCAACGTTGCTCAAGAATGGTCGCCGCGGTGCTCGCCAGTTCGACTCGCCCACGCAGCGCGCGATTGACGCCCAAGCGACGGCGGTTGGCGGTGCTCATCGCGACGGCTTGCGCGCTCGTCGTGCTCGGTTTGACCGCTTCTGTCGCCGGCGCGGCGGGAGTGTCCTGGTCGCAGCCGGTCTCGATCGACGACACGCCACCGTATTCGACGGGCTTGATTCTCGGCGGGATCTCCTGTCCGTCCGCCGGCCTTTGCGTAACCGTGGTGCACGGCGACGTGATCACCTCCACCCACCCGGCCGCTGGATTGGGCGCGTGGACGCTGACGCAGGTGGACCCCAACTCGCTCACCGGGGTCTCCTGCCCGACAACGACCTTGTGCGTGGCGATCGACAACGGCGGCAACGTGGTCAGTTCGACCGACCCGGCGGGCGGCGCGACGCAATGGAGCGTCAGCCATGTCGACACCATCGCCTTTGCCGCCGTTTCGTGCGCCTCCGCGACGCTGTGCGTCGCAGCCGACACGAACGGCGGCATCGCGACCTCGACCGACCCTGCGGGCGGCGCAGCCAAATGGACGCTGGTCGACGCTGACCCGGACGACGGCTCCTTCGACAGCATCTCGTGCGCCTCCACGCCGACGACGCTGTGCGTTGCAATGGACGGCGTCGGCAACGTCGTGAGCGCGACGAATCCCACCGGCGGCGCAGCTGCTTGGACCGTCACGACAATGGGAGCAAACGCCTTCAACAGCGTCTCCTGCCCGTCGGCGAAGCTCTGCGTCGGCGGCCAGTACCACGTCGGCGGGGGCGGCACCGACAACTCAGCCACGATCCTGACCTCGACCGACCCGGCGGGCGGCGCTTCGACATGGACGCCCGCCGACATCGATCCCGGGCAGAGCCTCAACGGCGTGTCATGTCCATCGACGACATTGTGCTTCGCCTTCGACAGCGCCGGCCGGCTGATCACGAGCACCAACCCGACCGGCGGCGCGGGAGCCTGGACTGTCGTAGACGGCGTGGATCCCTACGCCAAGGAGGGGATGCTGGGCGTCTCGTGCGCAGCCGGACCCCTGTGCGTAGCGATCGACGACTCCGGCGACGTGCTCGCCTCAACAAACCCCACCGGCACGGCGGCCGACTGGAGCGCGGCGAGGGTGGCCGGCATCGGCTCGATCATCAACTCCGTTTCCTGCATAACGACTCCGCTGTGCGTGGCCGTCGACGCCGGGGGCAACGTGATCTCCTCAACGACGCCGAGCGGCGGCTCGAATCAGTGGTCGCTCGTCAACGCCGACCCCGGCCAGGACGTCCTCGACGTGTCCTGCGCCGCAAGCACGCTGTGCGTAGCGGTGGACGACAACGGCAACGTCGTAACCTCGGTCGACCCGACCGGCAGCGCCGGCCAGTGGACCGTCACCGACGTCGATGGGGCCAACTCGTTCGGCGGTGTGTCCTGCCCGTCGACCTCGCTGTGCGTGGCTGTGGACGCTGCCGGAAACGTGGTCACGTCGACCGATCCGGCCGGTGGCGCGACTCAGTGGCATCCCGCATCAATCGACGCTGGCAATGCCTTCCAGAGCGTGTCGTGCGCGTCCGCGTCATTGTGCGTTGCCGTCGACGACAACGGCAACGTGGCGACCTCGACCAACCCGACTGGTGGCGCCGGTGATTGGACGATCACGAATCTGGACGGAACAGTTGTGCTCAATGGAGTGTCCTGCGCGCCCTCTACCACGAGCTGCGTGGTCGTGGGCTCCGACGGGGCGGTGCTGACCTCAAACAACCCGACAGGCGGGGTCGGCGCTTGGAGCGGGGTACTGGCCGACCCGCAGTATTCGATCAACTGGGTGTCATGCCCAGCGGCGATGCTCTGCGTTGCCGTCGACGGCAACGGCGACGTGCTGACGTCGACCGATCCGGCCGCCGGCGCTTGGGCGCTGGATTTGACCGACGTCACTGATCCCCCGCACGGCCACGTCCTACTCGGCGTTTCCTGCACGCTTGCGCAGTGCGTCGCCGTCGACGACGACGGCAACGAGCTGGCGGGGATCCCGCCCGCTCCGGGGACGCCGACGACTCCCACGACGCCGCCGCCCACGACACACACGCTGAGCGTGACCGTCAGCGGACCCGGCTCGGTCAGCGGATCGGGCATCAGCTGCTCGGGAGGAACGTGCACGCACAGCTACGCCACCGGGACGAGCGTGACGCTGACGGCGACCCCCGAGCCAGATCAATTCTTCAGCGGATGGTCCGGCGCCGGCTGCGGTGGCATCTCCACGGCTTGCACGATCACGTTGAACTCAGACCAGAACGTGACCGTCAATTTCGAGGTCGGGATCGTCCTCAAGCCGCTCCCACTGCAGGTTGTGATCAGCGGTTCGGGATCCGTGCTGAGCGACGGCACGTCAATTCTCACATGCCCCGGCGGGTCTTCGCCTTGCGTTCCCACCTACGTGAGCGGACCGGCAACGCTAACGGCCGTTCCCGCCGCCGGTGAGGAGTTCCAGGGCTGGAGCGGCTATTGCACCGGGAACGGCGCGTGCACGGTCGCAGCCGGAGCCACCGGCCAGGCGATTGCGCTCTTTGGGACGCCAAAGGTGGAGACCGCCACGGCGCCCCCACCGCCACCGGTGATCTCGAAGGCAACGAGCAAGTCAGGGACGGTGACGTTTGCGTTCGCGAGCCCCACGCGCGGAGCTCGGCTCGAATGCGCACTCGTGCGCCGCCTCACCGGCAAGCACGCGCACCAGCCGAAGCCAGCCTACGCGGCCTGCGGCACGAGGAAGGTCTACCGCCACCTGCGCGCGGGCAGCTACACGCTCTACGTCCGCACCGTTTCAGCGAGCGGCGTGGCCTCCAGCGCTCTGACGCGCGTTGTGAAGATCAGCTGATATGGCGTAGGTCGCCCGGTCTCGGGTTGATTGCCGGGGTACTGGGACGCTTCCGGTCGCGAGTGGCACAAGCAGCGCTCAGCAGCGCTGGTCAGCTCAGGGCGAGGCGACGCAGACGCCCTGCTGGCAATAGCTGGCGTCCCCGCACGGCGTGTCGTCCGGTACGGCTGTATAGACGCAACCCAACTCGACGTCACAGGTGTCGGTGGTGCAGGGATTGCCGTCGTTGCAGCTGATCGGCGTGTTGATGCAGTTGCCGGTGAGCGGATCGCACTCGTCGATCGTGCAGGCATTTTCGTCGTTGCACTCCTTGCCGGCGCACAGGTCCGGTGGTCCGCCGGTTCCCGAGGCGGCTGCGGCAGCGCGGGGGATCGCGACGGAGTAGATCAGCGGTGCGCCGATCGCGGCCGCCCCAATCGTCGCGAAGCGCTTCGCGGCATCGCGTCGCGAGAGGCGGTGCGGTGCCAGGGGAAGACTCTCGAGCAGCCCCGCGTCGCCGAGCTCCTGGAGCGCGCGGCGCACCTGCTCCGCAACCACACCAAGCTCACGGGCCATGTCCTCTGGCGTACGCTGGCCGTCGCACAGCGCCCACACGCAGGCGGCGTCTGCTGAGAGGCAGTGCGCGCTGCGCGTGACGGAGTCATAGACGACAAGCTCGTCGCCCAGGCTCTCGGTCAGCACACCGGTGGTTCGCGCCTGCGGCCGTTCGCTCATGTGGGGCACGCTAGCGGAGCCAGCCACCCGAGTACAGGGTAGATTCGTCCGACCGTGAGGGTCCCTCGGAGCCTCGCGCAACGCAGCGCAAACGCAACGGCCCGCGACCTGTGAGGGCTCGCTGGTTGGTCAGCTCGTCGCCGATGCAAGCTGCGCGAAAAGGGCGTGGGCGGCCTCCGCAGCTTCGCCGCGGTCACCAGCGAGCACGCAGCTGTTGCGCAGCGCGCGCGCCAACGTTCGCAGGGACTGTCCGGGCCGCTGTTGGGCCGGCACTGTGTTGGCGAGCATCGCAACGGTGCCCTCGCCGGCCGAGATCGTCGTCGGCCGCCACTCTGCGCCGGGCCGGTAGCGTGTGAGCGCGACCGTGTCGACGATCGCGCTCGCCTCGCCGGCGACGCCGCCGAGCTCCCCGACCCTGTGCTCCGCGGTCGTCGAACCGTCGGCGCTGCGGATCGACAAACGCCGCGGGTAGGGGTGGACCATCCCGTCGTCGTCCAGCACGGCGTACTCGTCAGAGTAGTAGGTCGCTCCGGCCTCAACGAGAGCCCGAACGAGCGTCGTCTTGCCGGAGAAGCTCTCACCCGGAATGACGAGTGCGCGGCCACGTAACGCGACGACCCCGGCGTGCACGAAGATCCAATCAGGCGTGTTCGTCGCGATGAGCATCCGGAGGTCGGCGTCAATCAGGCCGAGGGCGACGTCCAGGCTGGCATGCTCGATCGCGAGGTGGCGGTTGATCGTGACGTCGTAGCTGTCGGCATCCGTCCGGTCGAGCGAAAAGCGGCTCACGACTGCCGCCGGGTCGATGGCCCGCCAGCCGGGCGGGAGTATCTCGAGCACGTGGGCCTCGAGCTCGGGGTCACCGAACTGCACCTCGGCCGCGACGCCGAACGCTTCGAAGGCGATCGACCTCGCGGCGCGTCGTCTCACTCGCATAGGCCCCGATCATACGGGCCGCTCGAGGCTCCCCACGGCTGCGGACGCACTCTACGATGATGCGGTGAACGCGCTGCTGCTATGTGCCCGCTGCGTGTTGGCTGCTGTGTTCCTCGTCGCCGCCGCCGGGAAGCTGCTCGATCTCCCCGGCTCGCGCATGGCGCTCGAGGAGTTTGGCGTGCCGGCGCGAGTGGCCGCGATCGCCGGCCCGGCGCTGCCGGTCGCCGAGCTGGCCGTGGCGGTGGCGCTGCTGATCCGTCCGATCGCGGTCGCCGGTGCCGCCGGGAGCTTGCTGCTGCTGGTCGTGTTCGTCGCGGGCGTGGCACGCGCGATGGCGCAGGGGCGGGCACCGGACTGCCATTGCTTCGGTCAGATCCACTCCGAGCCCGCTGGCCCGGCCACTCTCGCCCGCAACGTCGTGCTCGCCTCGCCGGCACTGCTCATCCTGATCGCCGGTAGCGGACCGTCGCTGGAAGGCGGCCTTTCGAGCCTGGATGGCACGCAGGTCGCGCTCGTGGCAACCGCCGTACTCGCAGCCCTACTGGGACTGGCCGCCGCGACGCTGTGGGGCGACACGCGCCGGCTGCGACGCGAGCTCGCCGGCTTGAGTGCCGCCAAACAGCCGCCCGGGCTGCCGCGCGGAGCGCCGGCACCAGAGTTTGCGCTGACTGCCATCAGGGGCGACGCCGGCACTCTCCAGGACCTCCGGCGCCCGTCGCAGCCAACGGTGCTGGTGTTTCTCAGCACGCGCTGCGTGCCCTGCCTGACGATGCTGCCGAAGCTCGCCGACTGGCAGGAGTCGCTCACCAACGCCGTCTCGCTGCCGGCGATCTTCGCCGGCGAGCAAGCCGAGATCGAGCGCGTCGCGGAGGAGGCGGGGTTGAGCGTCGCCCTCGCTCAGGAGGGGTCCGAGGTCTTTGGCCAGTACGCGCTGCGCGCGACCCCGTCCGGGGTCCTCATCGACGCAGACGGCGTGATCGCCGCCACCCCCGCAGAGGGCGTGCCCGCGATCGAGGCTCTGATCCGCTCGGCAGCAGAGACCGGTCCGTCAACTCGACTCGTCGTGCACTCAGCGTGAACGAGCTGGGCGGGCTCCACAGCGCGGCCACCGCCGTTACCTACCTGGCCGCTCGCGGGCGCTCCAGCGGTTGCACGCCGGCCCCGGCGCCATACCCGTGAGCGACAGATTCAGCGATGCGGCGACCGCGACCGCGCTGCGTTTGCGCGTTGACAGCTGGACGGCCGAAGTGGTCAGCGCATTGCGCGCGCGCGGGATCCGAGCCGTGCTCCTGAAGGGCCCGGTGATCGCGCGCTGGCTCTACGGCGCATTTCCGGCAGACCGCGTCTACTGCGACTGCGACCTGCTCGTCGGTCCCGATGACATCGTCAGCGCACGGGCGCTGCTCACCGAGCTCGGGTTCAGCGCACAGGAGCACCCGCTGATCGAGGTCGACGAGCATCACGCACGGATCTTTCTGCGCGCCAGCGATGGCGCGAATGTGGATCTGCACCGGACGCTGCACGGCATGGAGCACCTCGCGCCCCGGCGGGTCTGGGCGATGGTGGGTTGCCATCTGTCACAAATTGATGTCGGCGGCGCAGCTGTAGACGTCCCCGACGCGGCGCTGAGAACACTGAACGTGGCCCTGCATCCTGGGCCGGCTGACGGGCCCGCAAGCCAAGCGTGGCACGATCTCGAGCTGGCGCTCGAGCAGGTCGAGGACACAACCTGGCAGGCAGCGGTCGACTTGGCGCGTGAACTGGGAATCGAGCACGAGCTCGCCGCACGACTGCGACGCCTCGCCGCGGGGGCGCAGCTGGCCGACCGCCTTATGATCACCACACGCGGCTCCGAGTACTACAACCTCGTGGGGGCCGTGGCGGCCGGCCGCACTTCCGCCAGCGTGTACTCGATCTCGCTCCTGCGCTCGCAGCCGACCCGCACGGCTGCCGTCACCTATGCCCTCGCCAAGGTCTTCCCGCCCACAGAGCAGTTGAGACACCAGCACGCTCTCGCGCGCCGCGGCGCGGCCGGAGTCCTGATCGCACGAGGCCTGCGCATAATTCTTATCGGCGGTCGGCTCCCCGCCGCGCTCATCGCATATCGGCGTGAACGCACGCGGCAGCCCTAGCCCTAGCGAACCTGGGTCAACGCCGCCGCGAGTGGTGAACTGGAGGGGTCGGTCACGGCCACGGCCCCGCCGCCCGCGCCAGCGCGCGCCCTGTCGAGGCAGGCCGCTGTGGTCAGTCCCCGCAGGTACCCTGGTAGCAGGCTCCGTCTCCCCCGCACGGTGTCCCGTCCGCCACAGGCGTTTCGACGCAGACCGCCTTTCCGTTGACCGGCGAGCAGGCGTTGACCATGCACGGGTTTGTCGACGGGGGACATGCGTACGGCGTGAAGACGCAACCCTTCACCGGGTCACACCTGCCGATGGTGCAGGGATCGTCGTCGTTGCAAACGACCTGTGTGTGGATGCACTCACCGTTAATCGGATTGCACTCGTCAATCGTGCATGCGTTGTTGTCGTCACAGTCCTTGCCGTCGCAGAGATCCGGTGGCGGGTTGGTGCCCGACATCGCCGCCGCGGCCCGGGGGATCGCGACGGAATAGATCAATGGTGCGGCGAGTGCGCCGACCCCGACCGCCGCGAAGCGTTTCGCGGCGGCGCGCCGCGACATTCCTCGCTCGGCGCCGGGGATGCTCTCCAGCAGCCCCGCGTCACCGAGCTCCTGCAGTACGGCATCGACTTTCGCCGCGGCTGTGCCGAGCTCCACAGCCATGTCCGCGGGGGAACGGCGGCCATCGCACAGCCCCCACACGGCGGCGGCGTCTGCCGAGAGGCAATGCGCGCTTCGGCTGACTGAGTCGTAGAGCACGAGTTCGTCGCCCACCTGCTCGGTCAAGATCCCTGTGCTCCGCATACGCGGCCGATCGATCATGGCGCGCACCGTAGCGAACTCGGGCGGCCACCCACAGGGGAGATTCGTTCGGGCGCCGGGTGTCCCCTGGGTGTCCCGGCGAATGGGCGATCCAGGACTCGAACCCGGGAGCTCTTCCGCCTGCCGCCTCTGCGGTCAATTTGCCAACCGAACTCGACCTCAGCGCCGGAGAGGTCGGCGTGCCGCGCGGTGGGGTGGTGGCGCTGGCCGCCCTTACGCTTCTTGGGGGGCGCCACTTTTCAGTGGCCACCGCCGCTCGGCATCCGGACCGTGGCGTGCTCGGTCGTCTCGCTCGCGCTGCCGCCGGTCGGCGTGAACGTGACGACGATCGTTAGGCGCAGCATGTGCAGCGCCCTCAGCCGGGCGAGCGCATTCCGCGTCGGTGCGAGCCGAAGCGACGTCGCGGACGCGACGCGCGCATCGGCGCTAGCTTCGGCGTAGGTCACCGTCCGGCGCACGACCTGAGTGTGCTGGTGCTTGCCCTTGCCGCTCCTGACCTCAAGCGTCTCGACGAACGTGGCGCGCGCGGTGAAGCTGCCGGCCTCCGTCGTGCCCAGCTCCAGCATGAGCGCCCCGCGGCCGCCCACCGTCGGCGACGCCGTCGAGAACGCAGTGCGCGGCGGCGGCGTGGGCTCGGTGCCCGGCGGTGGCGACGGGGGCGCGTTGCTCAGCGTAAACGTCGCCGTGACCGCCTGGTCCTGGCCCAGCGTCACCACGCAGGAACCGGTGCCCGAGCAGTCGCCGCTCCAGCCGGCGAACGTCGATCCCGCCGCCGGCGTGGCCGTCAGCGTCGCCACCGTCGCGCCGGTGACGTCGATGCCGCACACCCCCGGGCAGGACAACCCGTCGCCGCTCACCGTGCCAGCGCCGCTGCCGGCGAGCGCGACGGAGAGGGTGTAACTGACGCCAAGCGGCGGCGGCGTGGTCGGTGGTGGCGTGGTCGGTGGTGGCGGCGTCGTCGTGCTGTGCAAGGCGGCGCTGTACTCGGTATCGACCTGCGACGCCGTCAGCTCGCTCACGAAGAGCGCCGCGTCGCTCATGCTGCCCGAGAACGCGCCGGCCGGCTGGCTCGGCCAACCGCCAGTCACGTGGCCGCCGAGCTGCCAGTGGCCGAGGAAGGACGCCGCCGCCACAGTGGAGCCGGACGCCACGAGCTCGCCATCGACGTACAGGTGCATGCCGCCGCTGCCCTGAGTCGCGACCACGAAATGCCAGCGGCCATCGTTGTACGCACTCGAGCTCTGGATCGTGCTCGTCGTCCCGGCCTGCACGCCGAAGACGATCTGGCCGGCGCTCGTCATGTAGACCACGCGGTTGAGGTCGGCGTCGGTGTCCGCGTACGACGCGAGCACGCCGCCGCCGGTCGAGGTCGTGTTGAACCACAGCTCCTCGGAGTACGCCGCCGGAGTGTCCTGGGGCTGGGTCGATACGACCTGCCCACCGTTCAGTGTGATCCCCGTGCCCGTCGCACCCCCGACGGGGCTCGGCGTCTGATAGGCGATCCCGGACGCCGGAAACGTCCCCACGTCGCCGTTCCCGGACAGGTCCGCGGCACTCGCCGACCCGGCCGCATCCGAGAGCGGCCAGTAGAGCGCCGGGCCGTCGGCATCGATCGTCTGCCCGTATGCCGACGAGGGAGCCGTCGACGGCGGTGGCGTGATGTCGATCGTCGCGGACACGCTCGGCGTGCCGTCCGCGTCGATCGCGAACAGCATGTAGGGACCGGGAAGCGCGATGCCGGGGTCCGCGGGGATGGCCAGCTGGTAGGTGTCGCCCGATGAGGAGACGATCGAGACCGGGATCCGTCGCTGGTCGTTGTCGACCGCGTGGGTCGCCTCTCCATAGCGCATGAGCACGAAGCTCGAGACGGGGCCGCCCGTGGTCACCGAGATCGTCTGTCCGGTCTGAGCCGAGGCCGGCCCCGAGCTGATCGTCGGCCGGGTGCGCAGCGACCCGTCCGCGTTGAAGAGGTACGGCGGATAGAAGATCTGCCCGTCGGGATGGTTGGTCGCGCACGAGCCGCACAGGCCGCCGCCTCCGGAGAAGACCGTGCCATCAGGCAGGAGCACCGCGACCGAGTGATAGTCGCGGGGCTCAGCCTCCTCCGCCGTCACCGTCCAAGTTCCCGTCGTGGGGTCCCACATCTCGGGGTAGAGGTCGGCGCCCTGGTCGGAGAACGGGACGGCGTAAGGCTGACCGCCGACGGTGAAGACCTGTCCGCTCGGGAGCACGACGCTGTTGGCAAACGCACGGGCGTAGGTCATCGGCGCGGTCGCGGTCACCGTTGGGGTGGAGCCGCTGATGTCGACGACGTTGGCCACGTCGGTGGCGTTGGAGTCCTGATAGTCGGGCGCGCCGCCCAGCGTGAGGATCTTGTCGATGTCGTACAGGACCGCGTTGCCGTTCATCTCGTCGCCGCTCGATCCCCGGGGACCCGCGTCGGTGATCGAGCCGGCGCCGGTGGTGGTGATCCAATGCATCTCCTCGGACGGGCCGGCCTGGAAGATGCGGCCGCCGGAGGTGGCGATGAACCAGCCGTGGTTGTCGGCGCGGTAGGCGCCCTGGTCGTCGTCGGTGTAGATCGGCGTCGCCGGCACGTTCGGCAACTCGCGCCAGTCCGCGGTCGCCGACCAGATCTCGCCGATCTTGCCGCCGACGGCACCCGACCACGAGCCGCCGAGCACAAACACCTGCCCATCCGGCAGCGTCGTCTGGCCTTGGTAGCCACGACCGATGTTCAGCTGCGGGCCGGCGCTCCAGCTGTTCGTGGCCGGGTCGTAGATGCTCGTGTCGGTGTCTCCGATGCCGCCGGTGACGATGACGTCCCCGTTGGGGAGGATCGACGCGCCCGGGCAGAACATGTCATGGGCCGTGTTGCTCACCGTGGCGCTGCTCACGGCTCCGGTCGCCAAGTTGAGGATTGCGGTCTGGGTGTACTGCTCGTGGCCAGAGCTGTCGAAGCCGAGCTCCGAGTCGGCCGACCAAACTACGAGCTTGTCCCCCGGAACCAGCGCAGCAGCGACAGGGACTAGCGGGAAGCCAATCGTGGGCCCCCACTCGCCGATGACCGACGGGCTGGTCGAAGCGTCCGCAATGTGCGCCGCGCCACCTTCGGGCGCGGGCAGAGGCGCTCCGCGCACGGGACCCGCCAGCACCAAGCGTGAGATGTCGACCGCGTGAGCGCCAGGCGAGGACAGCGACAGAACCGTCAGCCGCACCGCCCGGACATCCTGCTCAACCCAGCCGACCCGCTTCAGGTTGAGGTTCGCCTGCCACGTGCCGTAGGCGACCGGCGGGCCGAAGTGAATCCCGTCGCTCGACAGCCGGACGGCGAAGCGGCCGATCACGCCGAGCGTCCTCTGCGCGATATAGGTCAGGCCCGACACTATCGTTGGCTTCTGGAAGCGTACGGTCACCGATTGGGGCAGTCGGACCCGGCCGCCGAGGCGCGCGCTCTGCCAGAACCCGGACGGGCGCGAGCCCAGCACGGCGGTGGCGGAATGCCCCGGCGCGTTGCTCGACGCGCTCACCGTCCAGCCATGCGGCGCGAGCGCGGCCGCGTACGAGATGAACGCCGCCGCCGTCGGCATCTCCATATGCATCGTCGAGCTCGCGGTCGACCTGGAGCTCCCCATCCCGGGCATGCCTACCATCGTGGCCTCCGGGCGACCGGACCTCATTGTGGTCGAACTCGTCGTCGAGGCAAGATGCGTCTTGTCTGCGTTCACGCAGCCGGCCAGCAGCAACGGCAACGCGATAAGCGCCAGGCTGCGTCGTAGCGACCTCATGCTGGCGAAACCCCCTGCGTCGCCCTGATCTCGACTGGTGAGCCCGATCGCCAGCTGACGGCTGCCACGCCGCCCGAGGCGACAAGCACGGCAACGACCACGGCCAGCACTCGGGCGGCGCGGACGCCGCCAGCTTCGGCGCCACGCGTGCATGACCGCGCCACTGTCTGGGCGGCGCGCCAGGACAGCAAGACCCCGCCTTAGTACGCGCATCACGCACCAACGTAGGGCGCCCAGGCCGCCGAAGCGGGGGAAATATCTCCGATCGTGCCGGACGAAGGCCCCGTGCTCGACCCGGCGTGCAGCCCATGCGGCCCGTTCGGGCAGTCGGCGCGCGGCCCTGTTTACGGACTGCCTGAGAGTGGGCGATCCAGGACTCGAACCTGGGACCTCTTCCTTATCAGAGAAGCGCTCTAACCGACTGAGCTAATCGCCCGTGCTGAAGGCGCGCCATCTTAGCGCCAGTAGCCGGTGCGCGAGTCGGGTGAGCGGCCGACGCGGCTTAGCGAGCGAGTCGCGCTGCGAGCTCGAGGGCCTGCTCTGGCGATTCGAAGATGAGCTCGGCGCGGTAGGCGCCGCCGCGAGCGACGGCGACACGGACGTCGGCGCCCAGCGCTGTCGTGAGCGACTCGGCGATCGTCGCGCAGGCGTCGAGCTGGTCGGGGTGCACCTCGCGCGCCGGCCTCCGGGCGCGCTCGCTTTCGAGCCCCTCGTGATTTGCGGCGCGGGCCCGCTCCTCGAGCACCCGCACCGACCAGCCCTCGGCGGCGGCGCTGCGAGCCAGCTGCCGGCGTGCCGTGTGGTCGGTTGCGATCAGCAGGGCGCGACCGTGACCCTCGCTCAGCAACCCGCGCTCCAGCAGCTCGAGCGCCTCGTCGGGCAGATCGAGCAGGCGAACGAGGTTCGACACGGCGACGCGGCTGCGGCCGATCCGCAGGCCGACCTCCTCGCGTGAGAGGCCGAGCTCCTCGACGAGCGCGGCGCAGGCGCGCGCCTCCTCGACCGGCGTGAGGTCCTGGCGTGCCATGTTCTCGATCAGCGCCAGCTCGAGTGACTCGGCGTCGTCGCGGGCGCGCACCAGGGCGGGGATCGAGTCAAGGCCCGCCAGCTGCGCCGCGCGCCAGCGCCGCTCTCCCGCGATCAGCTCGAAGTGGGCGTCGTCGAGCGGGCGCACGAGCACCGGCTGCAGCATGCCGCGCGCCTGCATCGACGCGGCCAGGCCGGCGAGCGCGGCGTCGTCGAAGTGCCGTCGCGGCTGGCGCGGGTTGGGGAAGATCAGCTCGACCGCGACCTGGCGAAACTCCTCGACCTCGCTGCCGGGCTCGGTCGAGACGGCCATGATCGCCGCGAGTCCGCGGCCCATCCCGCGCGGGCGCCCGCGCGCCGCGCCGCCGCCCAGCGGCCAGGCGTCCGGGCCCCGCGTGGAACTCATCGCGTCACCGCCCAGCCGGTGCCGGGCGCTGAGAGGTGGTTGCAAAACGCTAGCGACCCGAAGGTGGGGCCCAGGGACGGCTGGAAGGGGCTCTGCCCCGGGGACCACCCGGCCGGTTGCAAACTGCTAGTGGCCACGGGCGGCCACCTCCCGGGCGAGCGCCACGTAGGCCTCGGCGCCTGCGCAGTAGGGATCGTGGAGGGTCACGGGCACGCCAAAGCTCGGGGCCTCGCTGAGGCGGACGTTGCGCGGGATCACGGTTTCGAACACCAGCCCCGGGAAGTGCTCGCGCACGTCACGCTCCACGTCGCGGCCGAGCCGCGTGCGGTCGTCCTGCATCGTCAGCACGAGGCCGCCCACCGTCAGGCGCGGGTTCAGCTCGCGCTTGACCAGGCCGATCGTGTCGAGGATCTGGGCGAGACCCTCCAGCGCGAAGTACTCGGTCTGAACCGGCACGATCACCTGCTCGGCGGCCACGAGCGCGTTGAGCGTGAGCGGCCCGAGCGATGGTGGGCAATCGATCAGGATGTAGGCGAAGCGCTCGCGCAGCGGCTCGAGCGCATCGGCAAGGCGGCGCTCCGACCCGGCGATCGCCGGCAGCTCGACGGTCGCGCCGACGAGTGCCACCGCGGCGGGGATCAGCGAAAGCAGATCGACGGGCGTGTCGTGGATGGCGTCGGAGGCAGAACTCGAGCCACAGAGCACGTCGTAGGCGTTCGGGCGCAGCGTGCGAGGCTGGCCCAGCGAGACCGTCGCGTTGCACTGCGGATCAAGATCGACGAGCAGGGTCGGAATGCCGGCGGCGGCGATGCAGGCCGCGAGGTTCACGGCGGTGGTGGTCTTGCCCACCCCGCCCTTCTGGTTGGCCACGGCGAACGTCGTCACACGCGACAACCTAGCGGGCCGCGGGGTTGCGCCGGCGCGGCCGAGCGGCGCTCGCCAGTTTGGCCGACGCAACCGCGGCGCGAGCTCCGCCGTCGGGCTCAACGCACACCACCGATCGGGCGCTTGCGCGCCATGCCCGCACGGCGCGGATAGCCAGGCGGTGTCTGGGCCACCTTGCGATAGACGTGCAGATGGTGGGCCACGCTGCCAGGATAAGGTTCGGTGCGGACCACTTCTCCGGCGCTGAGTCCGAGCTCGGCCGCGGCGGTCGCGGCGCCATCGGACTCCGCCCGCGAGACCGCCCCCTTCCACGCGACGAGCGCGCCGCCGAGCGCCAGCAGCGGCGCTGCGTACTCGCAGAGCACGGCCAGCGGAGCCAGTGCCCGCGCGGTCACGAGATCGTGCTTGCCGAGCCCCGCCGGCCAGTCCTCCGCCCGCGCGTGCACGACCCCGGCGTTGGGCACGCCGGCCGTCGCGCACAGCCGCCGCAGGAACTCGCACTTTCGTGCAGCGCTCTCGACAAGGGCGACATGTGCGTGCGGGAGCGCGACGGCGAGCGCCACACCCGGGAAGCCGGCGCCGGACCCGAGATCGGCGACCACGCGTGCCTGTGCCACCGGGTCCAGTGCCAGTGCGCTCAGCGAATCGGCCAAATGCACGTCGACCGCGGCGGCGGCGGCCACCGCGGTCGGCGCGAGCGGGTCCGTGCCGAGGAACTCGAGCGCGCGGGCCAGCGCGGCCCGTTGCCGCTCGTCGAGATGCCAGCGCTGCGCGAGCTCTGTGAGGCGCGGGGCGACCGCGCTCACGCGCGGATCCGGGCGATGTAGTCGGCGTAGCGCTCGCGCATCTCGTCCAGGCGAGCGGCGGCGTAGCTGTCGAGGTCGGGGCGCACGCTCTGCTCGAGCACGGGCAGGACGTCCTCGACCAGCGCGACGCCTCGCGCCATCCACTGGTAGTAGCTGCGCCCCCCGTGACCGTAGGGACCGTACAGGCGCGTGCGCGGGAAGCGCTCGATCAGCCAGCGAAACAGAGCTTCGTGCCGGGTGTGCATTCGCAGCGTGACCTGGGGCTGCTTGCCGTCGCCTCCGAACGAGCCCTCGCCGATCAGGATCCCCACCACGACACCACGCTCAAAGGCGCTGAGCTGATCCATCGCCAGAGTCTCGCAGCGGTACCGGATGTTGTTTCACCGTCATGAAAAACGTGAAACGAGTGGCGCCGCCATCTGTTTCACCGTCGTGAAAAACGTGAAACGCGCCTGCCGGCGGAGCCGGCCCATAAAAACTCAGTCCGGCGGCGAAATGACCAGGTGCCGCCGAGGCTCGTCGCCCTCGCTATGGGTCTCGACGTCGCCGCGCTCGCGCAGGTACTCGTGCAGGAAGCGGCGGTCGGCGGCGGGCATCGCCCGCAGCGGGACCTCACGGCCCTCGCTCCGGACGAGGTCGGCGACGCGGTCGGCTTCGGCCCGCAGCGCGTCCTCGCGCCGGCCCCGGTACCCACCCGCATCGACCACGACGCGCGGCCCGGCCTCGCCGCGCAGCACGATCCGCTGGGCGAGGTGCTGGACGGCTTCGATGATCGCGCCGTCGGTCCCCACGAGCGCCTCGGCACCAGGGCCCTCGACGATGCCGAGCAGGACGCCGTCGTTCTCGCTCAGCACGACCTCCGCGTCCGCGCCGAAGGCCTCCACCAGCGTCTCCAGCAGGTCGCGGAGCTCCTCCTGCGGCGTCAGCTCACCGTCGTCGTCGCTCACCGGCGCCGCCCCGAGCGCTTCTTGCGCGGGCGCGCCGACGGCGGCGGTTGCGACGGCGGCTTGCGGATCGCCTCTTTCGCAGCCGCGGGCGAGCCGCGGCCGTTGCTCTCGACCTTGACCGCGACGCTCGGCCGGCCGTAGCGGCGCAGCATGAAGTACTGCTGCGGGATCATCGTGAAGTTCGTGGCGATCCAGTACACCAGCAGCCCGGCCGGGAACTGGATCACGAAAACGACGAAGAAGACCGGCAGGGCAACCGAGATCAGCCGCTGGTTGCGGTCGCTGCCGACGGACATCATCACGCTCGTTGACACCATCGTGCCGACGTAGAGCACCATCAGCACGATCAGCACGACGCCGGCGGCCTTGCTCGTGATGTCGTTGATGAAGAGGAAGCTCGCGACGTGCGAGTGCGTCAGCTGGTTGCAGTTGGCCTTGCCGATCGCCGTGCTCGACGTGATCCCGTGGGCCTTCAGCGCCGCGCCGCAGATGTGCTTCTTCAGGTCCGTCCGCAGCATGTAGACGAGCGAGATGAAGACCGGGATCTGCAGCACCAGCGGCAGGCAGGAGGCCAGCGGGTTGACGCCGGCCTCCTTGTAGTACTTCATCGTCTCTTCCTGCTGGCGCTTCTTGTCGTCGGGGTAGCGCTGCTTGATCTTCGCGAGCTCGGGCGCGTGCGCGCGAAGCTGCGCCATCCCCTTGAACTGCCTGACCGTGAGCGGCAAAGTAACAGTCCGCACAAGCAGCGTCAGGCCGATGATCGACCAGCCCCAGCTACCCCCGACCACGCTGTGGATCGCGACCAGGATCGCCTGGAAGAACGAGATCAGAGGCCCGAAGGCGCTCTCAATTACGTTGGCAAGGATCATCGGCGTGTAGCTCTCAGCCCCGCTGCGCGTTGGCCCGCCCGTGACGGAACAGGCGCTGTGCGCTCACCGGATCCAGACCGCCGTGGCTGAACGGGTTGCAGCGCAGCAGCCGCCAACCGGCGAGCACGAGTCCGCGAAGTATGCCGAACTCGCGGATCGCCTGTATCGCGTAGTCCGAGCAGCTCGGGGCGTAGCGGCAGCGCGGTCCCACCAGCGGCGAGATCAGGCGCTGATAGACCCGCAACGGAGCGACCGCCAACTCGCGCGCCAGCGATCTCACGATGCCACCGGCGCCTTCGCCACCAGCTCCGCGAGCGCGGCATCCACGCCGTCGAGTCCCGCCGTCTCACCCAATTCGCGGGCCGGGGCACGAGCAACGAGAACGATGTCGTGGCCTGCCGGCAGGGCCTGTGCCTGACGCGCACACGCCTCACGCAGCAGGCGCTTCACCTGGTTACGCTCGACCGCTCCGCCCACCCTGCGCCCGACGGAGAACCCCACGCGCGGCGGCTCGTCGCCCCCGCGCGGAAAAGCGTAAAGGACGAGGTAGCGGTTCGCCACGGACCGTCCTTGGCGATAGACGCGATCAAACTCCGCGCTGCGCGACAGTCGCCCGGTCCGGCGGGCAGCGACGCCGTGGTCCGGCTCGGCCACGGCTCAGACCGTCAGGCGCTTGCGGCCCTTGGCGCGGCGGCGCTTCAGCGTGAGCTTGCCTGCCCGCGTCTGCATCCGCGCACGGAAGCCGTGCGCGCGGGCGCGCTTACGCTTCTTGGGCTGGTAGGTGCGCTTCATGACCGGACGGCCGAGTATAGCGGCGGCCCGACCGTTTTTCTCGCCAAATGCGCCCTGCTTGCCGGGAGCGGCCCAGGCCCTTGGTATATTCGCCGCCCCGGGGCAGCGAAGTGCAATCCCCTCTAAACGCGTCATCAAGCCCTCACACGGAGGATCCCGCACGTCGTGACCCCAGAGCTCGATCACGTCTGGCAGCAGATCCAGGGGGCACTGCTCGAGAGCGTCGGCGAGCGAACCTACGGGCTCTGGCTTGCACCGCTGCGCTGCGTCTCGCTCGATGGCGACACGCTCGTGCTCGACGGCCCGCCCGAGGTCTCCGCCTGGGCCTCGGAGCGACTCGCGGGAGCGCTCGCGAGCGCCGCTGCCTCGGTGCTCGGGCCGGAGGTCGCCGTCTCGATCGCCGGCCAGGGCGCGCCGGCCACCCCCGCCGCGCGCACGCGTGGCGCCGCGGTTCAGGCGCGCCTGAACCCCAAGTACACCTTCGAGCAGTTCGTCATCGGCCCGTCCAATCGCCTCGCCCACGCGGCAGCGCTCTCGGTCGCCGAGATGCCCTCCCAGGCCTACAACCCTCTCTTCATCTACGGCCCGCCGGGACTGGGCAAGACGCACCTGCTGCACTCCGTGGGGAACTACGTCAACGCCTTCGGTGGCGGCCTCTCGGTCCGCTATGCGACGGCGGAGGAGTTCACGAACGCCTTCCTCAACGCGCTGGTCACGCGCAACCTCGATGAGTTCAAGTCGCGCTTCCGCGGCGTCGACGTCCTGCTGATCGACGACGTCCAGTTCCTCGAGCGCAAGGCGCGCAGCGAGGAGGAGCTCTTTCATACCTTCAACGCGCTCTATGACGCCGGCAGCCAGCTCGTGATCACCTCCGACCGCCTTCCCGGCGACCTTCGCGACCTCGAGGATCGCCTGCGCGAGCGCTTTGCCGCGGGACTGGTGACCGATATCGAACGGCCTGACCGAGCCACGCGCCTCGCGGTCCTGCGCAAGCGTGCAGCACACGACGGCGTCGAGATCACCGACGAAGCGCTCGAGTTGGTGGCGGCGCGGGTCACCAGCAACGTGCGGGCGCTCGAGGGCGTGCTGATCCGCCTAGTCGCCTACGGCTCGCTCACGCGGCGCCCGCTTGACCATGCGCTGGTCGGCGAAGTGCTCGAGCGCCTCGGTGTCGGTCTGGGCTCGCAGATAGCGCCATCGATCGCCGCCGTCCAGGGCGTGACCTGCGCGCACTTCGGGTTGACTCACGCCGAGCTCCTCTCGCGCTCGCGGGCGGAGCGCCTGGTCTGGCCCCGCCAGGCGGCCATGTACCTCTGCAAGGAGCTCACGCCGCACTCGCTGCCGACGATCGCCCGCGCCTTCGACGGCCGCGATCACACCACCGTCCTTCATGCCTGCAAGCGCGTCGCGGTGCATATCGCGACCTCGCCGCCAGCCTACAGCGACATCGAAGCCCTCACCGCGGCCCTGACCGGTCCCGCCTGAGCGCCGTTGCCCACACGCTTGCCCACAGGCTGCACACCCACCTTGTCCCCGGCGCCTGCAAGCATTGACCGCAGCACACATCTTCACAGCCACTACGACTACCAACCTGAAAGTCAGCCTTAGCCGATGCATCTAAAGCTTTCCACCGCCGATCTCCTCGAGGAGCTCCAAACAGCCGCACGCGTGGCCTCCACTCGCAGCGCGGTGCAGGCTCTGTCCGGAGTGCAGCTGCACGCCGACGATGGCCACTGCGAGCTGCGTGCGACCGACATGGAGGTCGGCCTTCGCCTGCCGCTGAGCGCGGCCGTACAGGCCCCCGGCGATGTTGTCCTGCCGGCACGGCTGCTGCTCGACATCATCCGCTCGCTGTCGGGCCCCGAGGTCTCGCTCGAGTTGCGCCCCGCAGAGCAGGACGTCGAGATCATCTCCGCCGGATCGACCTTTCGCCTGCGCACGCTGCGCAACGAGGACTTCCCGCACCTACCCGCCGCGGCTGGCGAGGGGGCTGTCACACTCGCCGCGCCGCCCTTCATCGCCACCGTGGCGCAGGTCTCCCGCGCGGCGTCGCGCGACGACACCCGGCCGGTGCTGACGGGCATCCTCGTCTCGGCCAGCGACCACGAGTTGCGGATGGTGGCGACGGACTCCTACCGGCTGAGTGTCAAGACGACGCGGCTGAGCGAGCCGCTCGCAGCGCCGCTGGAGGCCAACGTGCCGGCGCGCGCGCTGGCGGAGGTGGTTCGCATCGCGCAGCAGAGCGGGGCCGAGACGATCGTGATCAACCGCACCGAGAACCAGATCGTGTTCACGATCGGTGGCGCCGTGCTCTCCTCGCGCCTGATCGACGGGCAGTTCCCCAACTACCAGCTGCTCCTGCCGGACACCGCCGACCACGAGCTGCGAATCGACCGCGAGGAGCTCGCCGGCGTGGTCCGACGCGTCAGTCTGCTCGCGCAGAAGAACGCGCCGCTGCGGCTCTCGTTCTCCGAGGGCGAGCTGGTGATCTCCGCGCAGACACCCGACGTCGGCGAGGCCCGCGAGTCGCTACCCGTCCCGTTCACCGGCGAGGCGTTCGAGATCGGCTTCAACGCTGACTTTCTGCGTGACGGCCTGGAGAGCCTCGAGTCGCCGGATGTCGTCATCAAGCTGACCAGCTCGCTGCGGCCGGGATTGATCGAGTCGGCTGACGACAGCGAATTTGTTTACCTTGTAATGCCAATTCGCCTGAACGCTTGAGACGCGATGCGCATCGAGCGCATCGCCCTGCGCGACTTCCGCTCCTATGAGGGCGTGGAGTTGGCCCTCGGGCCAGGTCTGACGATCGTCTACGGCGCCAACGGAGCCGGCAAGACGAACCTGCTCGAAGCGCTCTACTTCGGCTGCACGGCCCGGTCGTTTCGAACCACCAATGAGCGCAACCTCGCTCGCTTCGGGTCGGGCGCGACGCGCGTCGTGGTCTCGGGCAGCGACGGCGACGGCCCGCACGAGCTGGCGGTGGGGTTCGTACCGGGGGAACTCAAGCGCCTGACCAGCGACGGAGCGCCGGTGGAACGCCTCGCCGACGTCGCGCACCGCCCGCTGGTGAGCGTCTTCTCACCCGACCGCCTGGAGCTGATCAAAGGGCAGCCGGGCCTGCGGCGGGCGCATCTGGACCAGTTCGTCGCGGGACTGTGGCCGTCGCGCGCCGGCACGCGGCGCACCTACCACGAGGCCCTCGCCCAACGCAACGCGCTGCTCGGCCGCGTGCGCGCCGGTCGCTCCCCGAGTGACGCGCTGAGCTCCTGGAACCTGGCGCTCGCGCAGCCGGGTGTCGCGCTCAGCGCCGACCGTGCGGCGGCCGCGGGGCGCATCGAGGACGCCTTCGCCAGCCACGCCGCTGCGCTCGGGCTCAGCGGCGCCGCCAGCGTGAGCTACCGCGCGCGCTCGTCGGCACAGAGCGCCGAGCAGCTGGCGGCGGAGATCGCCGAGCGCCTCGACACCGACCTCTCCCGCGGCTATACGACGCACGGCCCCCACCGCGACGAGCTGGTGTTCGCACGCGACGGACGTGAGCTGCGCGCGTTCGGATCCCAGGGGGAGCAGCGCCTCGCGCTGCTGGCGCTGCTGCTGG
>JBEKSK010000003.1:0-31998 GCA_049517155.1 Solirubrobacteraceae bacterium | reverse complement strand
ATTCGGGTCCCCGGCCGGCTCCCCCACATTGATCCGACACCGCTGCCCGTACAATGTCGTGTGGGCCGGCAGACGGGCAACGCTGGCGCCTGCCCCGCGTTGTCACGAGTGCACACGGCGACGGCGCCCGACCGCCTTAGCGCACCGAGCCGGAGTTCTGCCATGCGAGCCACAGCGAGGTCAAACCAGCCGATGAGAACGCGTCCCAGCGAGAGGGACCAGTAGCGATGTGCGGGATCTGCGGCGCAATCAACCTGCGCGGCAACCCGATCGAGGACCTCGAGCGTCGGCTTGAGGTGATGAGCTCGCTGATCGCACACCGCGGCCCCGATGACGCCGGGATCTGGACGCACGAGCGTGGCCACGTCGGCCTTGCGCACCGTCGCCTGAGCATCATCGATCTCAACACGGGCCACCAGCCGATGACCGACGACCGGGGGCGCTGGATCACCTACAACGGGGAGATCTACAACTACCCCGAGCTGCGTACCGAGCTGGGGGTCGACCGTTTCCGGACCACCTCCGACACGGAGGTCGCGCTGCGCGCGCACGACCGCTGGGGGACGCCGGGACTCGAGCGGCTGCGCGGCATGTTCGCCTACGCGCTCTGGGATGAGCCTGCGCAGGAGCTGATCTGTGTGCGCGACCGGTTCGGGATCAAGCCGTTCTATTACGCGACCGTCGGCGACGTCGTGTACTTCGCCTCCGAGGCGAAGGCGCTGCTTCCCTTCCTGCCGTCGATCGAGACCGACCACGACGCGCTCAAGGACTATCTCGCGTTCCAGCTGTGCCTCGCGGGAAAGACGCTGTTCAAGGGCGTCGAGGAGTTGCTCCCCGGCCATTTCCTGAAGCTCGGCCGCGGCGCGGTCAAGCCGGTGCGCTATTGGGAGGTCTACTTCGAGCTCGACTTCGATCACACCGACCGCTATTTCGAGGAGCAGATCGGCGCGCTGTTGCACGAGTCGGTCGAGCTGCACCTGCGCAGTGACGTCCCGGTGTCGGCATATCTCAGCGGCGGCCTGGACTCGAGCACGGTCGCGTCGCTGGCCGGCGCGCAGTCGCAAGCCCCGATGCAAGCCTTCACCGGCAAGTTCTCGGAGGACGCGCGCTACGACGAAAGCCGCTACGCGCGCGCCGTCGCCGAGTCCCGCGGGCTCGAGCTCCACGAGGTCGACATCGGCGTCTCAGACTTCGTCGCCCACCTCGGGGACGTCGTCTACCACCTCGACTTCCCCGTTGCCGGACCCGGCTCGTTCCCGCAGTACATGGTCTCCCAGGAGGCCAGCCGCCACTGCAAGGTGATCCTCGGCGGCCAGGGGGGCGACGAGATCTTCGGCGGCTACACGCGCTACCTCGTCGCCTATTTCGAGCAGTGCGTCCGTGCCGCGATCGAGGGAACGATGCGCGAGGGCAATTTCGTGGTCACCTACGAGTCGATCATCCCCAACCTCGTCGCGCTGCGCAACTACAAGCCGATGCTCCAGGAGTTCTGGCGTGAGGGGCTGTTCGGAGACCTCGACGCCCGCTACTTCCGCCTGATCAACCGCACAGCGCAACTCGAGGACGAGGTCGACCTCGGCGCGCTCGGCGACTACTCCCCGTTCGAGACCTTCCGGGAGATCTTCAACGGAGCAAACGTCGGCCACCAGGCCTACTTCGACAAGATGACCCACTTCGACTTCAAGACGTTGCTGCCTGCGCTCCTGCAGGTTGAGGACCGCGTGAGCATGGCCCACGGCCTCGAGTCTCGGGTCCCTCTGCTCGATCACCGCCTCGTCGAGCTTGCCGCGACGATCCCGGCGGACATCAAGTTCAAGGACGGGACGATGAAGCACATCTTCAAGCAAGCCGTGCGGACGCTGGTGCCGGAAGCGATCTCGGAGCGCAAGGACAAGATGGGTTTCCCGGTCCCGCTGACCGAATGGCTACGCGGCGACGCGCGCGAGTTTGCGGTGGACACGCTCTCGACGGCCGCGGCGCTCAGCCGCGATATCTTCGACAACCGCAGCGTGCTCGCCGGGCTGGGGGATGAGGCGCAGTTCGGGCGCAAGGGGTGGGGCCTTCTATGCCTCGAGCTGTGGCAGCAGTCGTTCCACGACCAAGAGTCGCGCTTCAAGAGCCTGTTGACCACGAAAGGAAACGCGGATGAAGGTACTGATCACGGGCGGGAGCGGGTTTATCGGCTCCCATCTCGCCGATCGGCTGCTGGCTGACGGGCACGCCGTTGCAGTCATCGACAACTACGCCACGGGGCGGCGCGACAACCTGAGCGCCACCGACGGCCTGACGATCGTTGAGGATACGATCGCCGACGCGAGCGCCGTGTCGGCCGCTTTTGTGAGCTTCGCGCCTGACGCCGTCGTGCATGCCGCGGCCGCTTACAAGGACCCGGATGACTGGGCCGAGGACGTGCGGACCAACAGCCTCGGAACGGTCAATGTCGTGAAGGCCGCCCAGGAAACCGGCGTCGAGCGGCTGATCTACTTTCAGACCGCGCTCTGTTACGGCACGCGGCCGCTTGAGCAGCCGATCACGCTCGAGCATCCGATTCGTCCCGACTCGAGCTACGCGATATCCAAGACCGCCGGCGAGCAGTACATCCAGCTCAGCGGACTTGACTACGTTTCGTTCCGGCTCGCGAACGCCTACGGCCCGCGCAACATCTCCGGGCCGCTGCCGACCTTCTATCAGCGCCTGACCGAGGGCAAGCCCTGCTTCGTCATGGACACCCGGCGCGACTTCATCTTCGTCGATGACCTCGTCGACGTCGTCGTGCAGGCCGTCGTCGGCGGTGTCGGCCACGGCGTCTACCACGTCTCGACGGGATCGGACTACGCGATCAAGGAGCTGTTCGACGCGACCATCGCGGCGCTCGGCATCGAGCTCGAAAAGGACGTCGAGGTCCGGCCCCGCGGAGCCGATGATGCCTACACGATCCTGCTTGACCCCTCGCGGATCAGGGCCGACTTCGGCTGGGACGTGACGGTTTCGCTCGCGGACGGGGTCGCGCGGGCCATCGAGTACTACCGCGACTCGGGGATCTCCGAGACCTACACGCACCTGCGGGTGGGTGAATGACCGGCGCCTCGCTCGCCGGAGCCCGCATCCTCGTCGTCGGCGGCGCCGGCTTCGTAGGTTCGAACCTGGTCCGCGCGCTGATCGAGCATCAGCCGGAGCAGATCCTCGTCGTCGACAACCTCCTGTCCGCCGAACGCGAGAACCTGCCGGACCACGCTGCCGTGGCGTTCGTCGAGGGCTCGATCACGCAGGATGAGACGCTCGAGCAGTTGCCGGCCGAGCTCGACTACGTGTTCCACCTGGCCACCTACCACGGCAACCAGAGCTCGATGGCGAACCCGCTCGCCGACCATGAGCACAACACCTACTCGACGCTGCGGCTATACGAAGCGATCAAGGACATGGTCGGGCTCAAGCGCGTCGTCTACGCCTCCGCCGGCTGCACCGTGGCCGAAAAGACGTTCGACGGGGCGCACGCCACGACCGAGGACGCGCCCGTCTCACTCTGGCTCGACAGTCCCTACCAGATCTCGAAGATCATCGGCGAGTACTACTCGAACTACTACTTCAGCCGCCACGGCCTACCGACCGTGAAGGCGCGCTTCCAGAACGTCTACGGACCCGGCGAGGTGCTCGGCGCCGGCCGCTGGCGCGGAACGGTGAACACCGTTTGGCGCAACGTCGTTCCGACCTTCATCTACAAGGCGCTGCACGACGAGACGCTGCCGGTCGAGAACGGGGGCATCGCGACGCGCGATCTGATCTACGTCGAGGACATGGCCCAGGGCCTGATCGCTTGCGCGAGGCGCGGCGAGCCGGGCGAGGTCTACAACCTCGCGAGCGGCGTCGAGACCTCGATCCGCGAACTGGCCGAGCTGATCAACGAGCTGACCGGCAATCCGACCCCGATCGCCCTGGCGCCGGCCCGCGAATGGGATCACTCGGGCCAGCGCTACGGGAGCCCCGACAAGGCACGCGAGGCGCTCGGCTTCGTCGCCGCCGTCGAGTTGCGCGAAGGGCTCGAGCGGACGATCGCCTGGACGCGTGACAATCTCGAGTGGATCGAGCGCTGTATTGCGAAACACAGCGCGCGGATCGAGGAACTCACGCAGACAAGGGCGGCTTGATCGTGGATAGCGCCGCGCCGCGAGTGATCGAGGCGCCGAGCGGCTTCTCGCTGCCGAGCCTGCACGAGCTGTGGGATCACCGCGATCTCCTTTACTTCCTCGCGCGACGTGAGGTGTCGGTCCGCTACAAGCAGTCGGTGATCGGCGTGTTCTGGGCGATCCTGCAGCCGCTGCTGCTCGCCGTCGTGTTCAGCGTGTTCTTCGGCCGGCTCGCGAAGGTGCCGTCGGAGCCCGGGGTGCCCTACGCGCCGTTCGCTGTCTCCGGCATGGTGTTGTGGCTGTTCTTCGCGGGCGCGATGACGGGCGCGGCCGAGAGCACTGTCGCGAACGAGAAGTTGATCTCGAAGGTCTATTTCCCGCGCGTGATCATCCCGCTCGCCGCCGTGTGCCCGCCGCTGATCGACTTCTGCATGGCGTTCTGCGTCGTTGTCATCGCCATCCTGGTCTACGGCATCGTGCCTCCGATTCAGATCTTCCTGATGCCCGTCCTGCTGCTGCTGGCGTTGACGACCGCGACGGGGCTCGGACTTTGGCTGTCGGCGCTGAACGTTCGCTATCGCGACGTGCACCACGCGATCCCGTTCGTGATCCTCGTCGGTCTCTTCGTCAGCCCGATCACCTACCCGTTCCACCTCGTGCCGCACGCGCTGCGGCCGATCTATGCGATCAACCCGCTGGTGGGGGTGCTTGAGACCTACAGGTGGATGCTGTTCCCGACCGCCGGCTGGCCGGGTGTGATCATCGTCATCCCGATCGTCGCCAGCGTGCTGCTGCTCGTCAGCGGGGCGGCCTATTTCCAGCGCTGCGAAAGCAGCTTCGCCGACATCATCTAGAACGAGCGTCCGCATGGAGCAACCAGCGATCCGCATCGAAGCGCTCGGCAAGCGCTACCGCCTCGGCAGCGGCGTCAGCGACACGCCGCTGCTCTCGGAGCGGCTGCAGCACGCGATGCTCGCGCCTTGGCGGCTCGCGCGCCGACGTCACACGGCTTCCACGCCGCCGAGCCATCTCACGGTGGGCCATCACCTCGATCGGGAGCTGTGGGCGCTGCGCGGAGTGTCGCTGGAGATCGCCCGGGGGGAGGCTGTGGGCCTGATCGGGCCCAACGGCGCCGGCAAGAGCACGCTGCTGAAGCTGCTGTCGCGGATCACGCTGCCGACGGAGGGGCGGATCGTGCTGCGCGGGCGCGTCGCGACACTGCTCGAGGTTGGTACCGGCTTTCACCCGGAACTCAGCGGGCGCGAGAACATCTTTGTCAACGGGGCGATTCTCGGCATGCGCCGCCGCGAGATCGAGGCCAGCTTCGAGGAGATCGTCGAGTTCTCGGGCGTCGAGCGGTTCATCGACACCCCGGTCAAGCGCTACTCAAGCGGGATGTATGTCCGCCTCGCCTTCGCGGTGGCGGCGTTTCTTCAGCCGGAGATCCTGCTCGTCGACGAGGTGCTCGCGGTGGGTGACGCGGAGTTCCAGCGCAGGTGCCTGGGCAAGATGCGAGAGGTCTCCGAGGGCGGTCGGACGGTGGTGTTCGTCAGCCATAACCTTGCCGCGGTCCAGCGCCTGTGCTCGCGCGTCTTCGTGATCGACAAGGGCCAGGTGATCGCCGAAGGCGCGCCGGCGGCGGCCGTGACCGCGTATCTCGATCGTGCCGGTCCCGGGCACGAGACGGGCAGCAGGACGATCGGTGACGACGCGGAACGCTTCGAGGGGTCTGGTCTGGCCCGGCTTCGCAAGGTCGTCATGAGCGACGCCAGCGGTCAGCCAACTAGCAGCGTGCGGCTCGGGCAGCGCTTTCGCGTGACGCTCACTTATGAGACGTTCGAGCAGATCGACGAGGCGGTGATCGAACTGGGCATCAGCACGCCGGACGGCCAACGGTTCGCCACGGTGCAGAACATCGACCGCGGCGACGCACCGCTCCGCCTCGCCCGTGGCCTGCACGAGATCGCGGTCGAGCTGGACATCGCACTGCTGCCAGGGGAGTACGCGTTCGAGGTGGCTATGCA
Source organism: Solirubrobacteraceae bacterium (assembly GCA_049517155.1). Lineage (GTDB taxonomy): Bacteria > Actinomycetota > Thermoleophilia > Solirubrobacterales > Solirubrobacteraceae > Palsa-513. The sequence continues at coordinate 25,850 of JBEKSK010000003.1, read as the reverse complement.
CACCGCCGACGGCGTGACCGCCGAGTACATCTACCGGGCGCTGCGCTTCACGGCGCTCAACGTTCCGAGTGAAGGGCATTCGAGCTACCCGTGGCCCGTCGTGCGAGGCTACGTGCGGCCCGAGGCCACCTGGAGCGAGGCTCGTACGGTCCGCAGCGACGCCGCGGCTGTCGCGCATGGCTGAGATCCTGGTCGTATACAGCCACATACGCTGGCCGCCGACGGCGACGGTCCGCGACTCGCTCTACGCGTTTGAGAAGCATTCGAAGGCGCGCTGCTGGTACCTGCACCTCGGTGTTCGCCGCGTCCCCGCCTGGTTGCGACGTGTCCCCTTCGACGCTGTGGTCTTTCACACCACCCTGCTCTGGGACCGCGTGAACCCGCCGTTGCTCGAGCGTCACCTGCGCAAACTCAACGGCCTCAGCGGTGTCGGACGCCGCCGCGTGGCGTTGCCGCAGGACGAGTTCCTGCAATCGCACGCGCTCGTGCGGCTGATCGACGAACTGGACATCGATCACGTGTTCTCCGTCTCTCCCGAGTCCGAATGGGATCAGCTCTACGACGGCGTCGATCTCAGTCGCGTGGGATTTTCGCGCGTGCTGACCGGATACCTCGCACCCGACACGCTCGCGCGCATTGAGGCGATCGTGAGCGCCGGCGGTGAACGCCCGATCCAGATTGGCTACCGGGCGGCGCAGGTCCCGCCCTCGCTCGGTGCTCACGGGCTGCTCAAGACCGAGATCGCCAAGCGCGTCGGTGAGGCCGCCACCGCGCGGGGTCTGGCGGTCGACATAGCGACGGGTGCGACCCCGCCGTTTCGCGGCGATGACTGGTTTCGCTTCCTCGCCTCGTGCCGGTACACGATCGGCGTCGAGGGAGGGGCCAGCGTGCACGACCCGGACGGCAGGTTGGAGGAGGCGGTGACGCGCTATCTCGCGGATCGCCCCGATGCGTCATTTGCTGAAATCGAGGCCAGCTGCTTCGCCGGTCTCGACGGCGGCCTGCGTTACTTCGCGATCTCGCCGCGTCATCTCGAAGCATGTGCGACGCGGACGGCGCAGGTCCTGATCGAGGGAAGCTACAACGGGATTCTGCGCCCAGGCGAGCACTACATCGAGCTGCGCCGGGACTTCAGCAACCTCGACGCGGTTCTCGATCTGATCGTCAGCGACAGTGAGCGTGAACGCCTGACCGCAGCTGCCTACCGAGATGTCGTCGCCTCCGGGGCATACACATACGAGCGGCTAGTGCGGGAGGTGGAAGCCATCGCGCTGGCCGGCGCACCGCAGCGAGCACCGTCCCGGGCGCTCGATGCCCTGGCCTGGTGGGCAAGGGTCACCGACCGTGCTTCATGGATCAAGGTCGCGCTATGGGTGCGGGTTGCCAGCAGCCTGCGAGCGTTCGCGCTGCGCGTCTTCCCGGATCGAGTGCTGGATCGCATCCGCGGTCTCGTGGCAGGAAGCGCCGCCGAGACCGCCGCCTTCCAGAAGGTCGACAAGGGCGGACGCTGAAGACCGCCTCGGGCTGGCCCGCTCCGGCGATGCCCGGCGCCGGAGCGCTCGCCGGCGGACCTGGGCGGCGGACAGTTCAACGGGCTTGCTGGGAGACCCGCAGGATCCTGGCAGCCCCCGGCAGGCGCCGCACGATGGCCTTCCTCGGGCCTGCGCTTATGTAGTTGGCCTCGGTGCGAAAGCGGCGCCGGAGCCGGCCGCTGCGCAGCGCCGCGGCGATCAGCGCACGCTGCGCGGGCTCGACCGCCGGATCGAGCCCGAGCGCGAGCAGATCCCGGTCGACGTCGGCGACGAAGCGCTCGTAGGAATAGGAGCCCGACTGGATCAGGTCGCGGTGCGCGCGCTCGACGATCTCGGTGCGTGCTCGCGGATCCCTGATCAACGCGACGACCTCGTCAAAGTTCGAGAAGTCCTTCTTCAGCGGCACGTAGTGAACCATCGGCTCCAGCACGCCCGAGTACTCTCCCTCGAAGAGCACCTGGCAGATGCGAAACGCGGCGGCTTCGAAGTTGCGCGGGCTGATCGTGCGGTAGGAGAAGTTGTGGTCCCAGCGGCCCAGCGGACCCTCCTGGAGCGCCTCGAGTGTGACCGGGCGACCCTCGGCGCGACGCCGGTTGTAGTCGTGCAGCACCTCATCTTCGAGATCGAGATAGGAGGTGCCCGACTCAACGCCGAGCATCGCGTGGCAGCGGCCGAGGAAGCGGTACCACTGCGCTCCGTAGAGGCGCCCGTCCTCCTGCGTGTTGATGTCGACACGCAGCGTGGTCGCCGCGGCGAGCTCCCTGAAGCGCTCGCCAACGAGGACCTTCTCCGGCGCGCCGGAGCCCATGTAGGGCTGCAGCGGACGTCCGCGGTAGCCGACGTCGATGTCGCGCTCGGCGTCGGGCCGCGAGAACCGTGCGGCGGCGGCCAGCATCTGCGGGTCGACGTATCCGGGGTAGTTGAAGCGCGCCTGTACGCGCGGGGTGTACCGCCCCCAAACGTGAGGAATGTCCTGCGGATGCACGTGCGTGTAGACGAGATCGATACCGACATCGTTGACGAAGTCGAACCGCTGGCGGCAATAGTGGAACTCGTCCTGGAAGAACGCGACCTTCAGTGCATCGATGGATCGCACGAATTCCGCTAGCGCCGGCGAGAGGTTGTAGCCCTGCGGTGAATACAGCGAGTAGTGCAGGAAGACGACCGATGGGTGGACGTCATTCAGGCCGGCCGGGAGTCCAAGGTCGGCGTTGAGCTCCCAGATCGCGAAGCGGGAGTGCGCGGCGAACGCGTGGATGTGTTCGCGGACGGTGGCGGCGTCTGCGAACCGCCGCAGGGTCAGCCTGTGGTCGGGACGGTGGTATACGAGCAGGACCCCGGGGACGCTTGCGGGACTCACTTTCTCGCGCTGACATAGAGGTCGGAGCCGGCGATGCGCGCGAGGTTGTTGAGAAAGGCCTTGCGGGGGATGTGCAGGCTTCTCGCCCCAACGCGCAGGACGAAGTCGTCGAAGTTCTCTCGCCGCACCTTGACCTGCGAGAAGCCGGCGAACAACTGACGGATGCCGGCGACGGAGGTGAACTCGGTGGTGGGCGCCGCGACCCCGTCGGTGTTGGAGTCGTAGGCGGCGCGCACGAACTCGGCGCGCCGGCGGGAGTCTCGCCAGACACCGCCGCGCAGCGTCTGCACCGGGAGCATCACCGCTCGCCGGTAGGAGTGGCTGTTGTAGACCATCACGAGCGCCTCCCCGCCTGGTCGCAGCACGCGGCGGACCTCCGCCACGGCGCCGGCGAGATCGCCGGTGTGGTGCAGGCAGCCGATGCTGACCACCACCGCGAAGGACTCGTCCGGATGCGGGATCGCAAGTGCTGAACCCTGCTTGACGCGCGTCGCCGCATCGGCCTGGCCGAGCAGCGTCAGTCGGTGCGTCATCATCGCCACCGGGCCAGGCGAGATGTCGAGCCCGTGGTAGTCGAGGCCGCGCTGCGCGAGCGCCTGCCCGACGGTTCCGTAGCCGAGTCCGATCTCGAGCACACGCTCGCCGGAGTGCCATGGAAGGTAGCGCCCAAGGTAGGGGTAGACGTCGAAGTAGGCCTGATCGAACCGTGCGAGGCTCGCGGCTGAGGCGTCCGTCACGCCGATCTCGCGCGCCAGGTGCGAGCCGCAGAGCTCCGTCCAGAAGTCGGCGTTGGCCGTGTCTACGCCCTGCTGGGCCTGCTCGCCTGTCATCTCCCGACCATTCCCGCGCCGCAGGCTTCGGCCGAGAACTCCGTGTCCGCCTGGTCCAGCTGCTGCCCCGGGGGCCGCTGCGCCGTCATCGATGCATCATCGCGCACCCGGCAGACCGGATGCTGCCGGGGCCGGGCCCGCGATCGGCGGCGCTGACTCCGATGCCGTCAAGACCAGCGCTTCAGGGCGCCTGGCCGGCCGCGCGCCGTCGCCGGCGCTTCAACGCCAGCGGCGTCAGGTAGGAGATCGCAGGCAGGGCGATGCCGCTCGCTCCGCGCAGTGTGCGACGCCGCGCCAGCGCGCGCGCACGCGCCGTGATCGTCTCGGCCAGCTGGGCGCGCTCCGCCCGCGCGGCCACGTTCGCAGTCCCCATCGTGCGTGTCGCCAGCACCTCGTCGAGCGCGACGATCCGATGGTGCTCGGCGAGCCGCAGCCAGAGGTCGTGCTCCATCGCGTAGCGATAGCGAGGGTCGTAGCCGCCGGCGGCTAGCACGACGTCGCGGCGCAGCGCGGCAGACGTGTTGGGGATCGGGTTGAAGTGCATTAGCACCGGCCCGACGTCGCCTGCGGCGAAACGCGTGCGCGGCGCCAGCTCGCGTCCCCGCTCGTCGACCTCGCGCATACGGCAGCCGAGGACGGCTATCGCCGGGTCGGCCTCGAGCGTGGCGAGCTGGCGCTCCAGGCGCGTCGGCTCCGAGTAGTCGTCAGCGTCCTGGATCGCGACCACGGCAGCGCGCGCGAGGCTGAGCGCGCGGTTGAGCGAGCGCGAGATGCCGAGGTTCTCGCCGAGCGCGATCGCGCGCACCCGCCGGTCGCGGGCGGCGGCCTGGAGCGCGATCTCCGGCGAGGCGTCGACGGAACCATCGTCGATCACGATCAGCTCCAGCTCAGCGACCGTCTGTGCGAGCAGCGAGTCGATCGCCCTCTGGAGCGTTGCGGCGGTGTTATACGCACCGATGATGGCGCTGACTCGTGGCGTCATCGCTGCGGGGGAGCGTATTGGGCGGGCCGGTGGTGGGGCCGGGAACGCACTCGCTAGGCTGCGCGAGGCGTGCAGCCGACCGTCCTCCACATCCTGCCGCACCGCGGCGGCGGCGCTGAGAACTACCTCGAGCAGCTCGAGTTCCTGGCGCTCACGCAGCGGCGGATGCAGTTGAGCTGGTCGCGCTCGCCGCTGCTTGGCGGCGCGTCGATCCTCGCCGGCTGGCCGCGCGTCGCCGCCGCGTCTCGCCACGCCGACCTCGTCCACGTCCATGGCGACGTCGCGGCGATGCTGTCGCTGCCGATCATGCGCGCGCGTCCGTCGGTCCTGACGACCCACGGGTTGCATTTCCTGCGGCGCGCGCAGGGGGCCCGCCTTGCTCTCGCCCACCGTGCGCTGCGCTCGGCGGTGTCCGCCAGCCGGCGCACGATCTGCACGTCGCAGGCCGAGCTTGACGAGCTCGGCGAGCTCCTTTCGGCGACGCTGCGCGCGCGCCTCGTCCTGATTCCGAACGCCGCCCCGCTGCTCAGCGCCGGGCCCGATCGCGCGAACGCCCGAGTGCAGCTCGGACTGGAGCCCGAGACGGTGGTGGTCCTCTTCATCGGACAGCTCGAGGAGCGAAAGGATCCGCTCACGGCGGTGGCCGCGGTCAGCGCGGCCGCCGCGGCCGGGGCCCCGCTTGCCCTGCTCGTCGCGGGCGACGGTCCGCTGGCGGCGCGGGTGCGCGCGCAGGCCGGCCCGGCGGTGCGGGTGCTCAGCTATCGCGACGACCGCCAGACGCTGTTTTCCGCCGCGGACGTGCTGGTCATGCCCTCGCGGCGCGAAGGGCAGTCGCTGGCGGTGCTCGAGGCGATGCGCGAAGGGCTCGCCGTCGTCGTCTCCGACGGGCCCGGCAACCCCGAGGTGGTCGGCGACGCCGGCGTGGTCTTCCCGGCCGGCGACGCGGCGGCCCTGGCCGCGGCCCTCACCGAGCTTGCCGGCGATGAGGCACGGCGGCGGCGGCTCGGCGCGGCGGCGCAGGCCCGCCACGCGGAGCATTTCGCGCTCGAGCGCTTCCAGCAGCGGATGGCCGCGCTCTACGGCGAGCTGCTGGGCGTGCGCCTCGAGGGCCCGTAGCTGGCGAGCACCTGCTCGAGCGAGTGTTCGAGCGACAGGCGCTGCGCGTTTCGCGCGAACCATTCCCGTGTGCTCTCGCGCAGCGGCGCGCCCGCGTCGTGCACGCGCACGATCGCGGCGGCGAGATCGGCCGGCGCGGCGGAGCGCGCCAGCACGCCGTTGACTGCGTCCTCGATCAGTTCGACCGCGGCGTTGTCGGGTTCGCGCACGAGGATGCTCGGCGTTCCGCACGCCGCGGCCTCGACCACGATCATGCCGTAACCCTCGCGTCGCGAAGGCAGGACCATGGCGGTCGCGCGCCGCAGGGCCTCGTGGACCTCGTGCGCAGCCACGAATCCGGGCGCGGCCGCGATCTCAGGCTCGGCGAGGGCAGCGATCCGCGCCAGCACCTGTGGCCGCTGCGGGCCGTCGCCGAACAGGACGGCGTGCAGGCCGGCGACCTGCTCGGCCGCGAGCGCGGTCGCCGCCACCACGGCCGGCGCGCGCTTCTCGGCGATCATCCGCCCCGCGAAGACCACGAGCGGCTCCGCCGCGAGCGGCTCCTCGGGCACGAGTGAGCCCGCATACTCGCCCTCGAGGATCGTCACCTCGCTCCGCAGGCCCTCCTCGCGCAGGCGCGCCGCGTGCAGTCGCGAGAAGCAGAACGCCCGCTGGCGCACCCGCACGCAGCGACGCTGCACCGCGGCTCCGACCGGCCCGAGCGTCCCCAGGTACTCGCGCCAGTACTCGGCCGACCAGACCTCGTGCCAGTCGACGACCAGTTCATAGCCGCCGAGCGGGCGCAGGAGCGCCGCCGCCAGCAGCGAGAAGTACGGGAAGGACGCGGTGTGCACCACGTCGTAGCGGCGCCCGTGTCGCAGCAGGTGCCAGAACACACCGAGGCCAAAGGCAAGTGCCTGCACGATGCGCCGCCGTCCGCCTTCGGTGTAGAGCGCCATCCGCGGCCCGACTGCTTCAACTCGGACTCCCGGGATGTTGGGCTCCTCTCCGTTTTCCCACTGGCGCATCGTCGCGTAGGTCAGCTCGTGGCCGTCCTGCGCGAGGCGCTCGGCGAGGTTGCGATACCAGCGTTCGGCGCCGCCGACGGTGTTCGGGAAAAGGCAGTCGTAGATCATGCAGATTCGCACGTGCGCGCCAGCATCCCAGACTTGATCTAGACTCGATTGGCCGCGCGTTCGATCACGAGTCCCAGCGCGCCGAGCGTCACGACACACAAGTGAGCACACTCGAGCAGATACCGGCGGCGTCAGATCATGAGGTGACGCCGCTCGTCTCGGTTGTGATCCCCTGCCTCAACGAGGCCGGGAACATCGAGCGCTGCGTCGCCGAAGCGCTGGCGGCACTGCAGCGCAGCGGCATCGCGGGCGAGGTGATCGTCGTCGACAACGACTCTGAGGACTCGAGCGCCGAGCTTGCGGCCGCCGCCGGCGCCACGGTTATCCGCGAGGCGCGCCGCGGTTACGGCAGTGCTTACCTCGCCGGCTTTGCCGCTGCGCGCGGGGAGTACATCGTGATGGCTGACGCCGATCTGACCTACGACTTCGGCGAGATCCCGAACTTCATCGCGAAGCTCGACGGCGGCGCGCAGCTGGTGATGGGCAACCGCATGGACAACATCCAGCCCGGCGCGATGCCGTGGCTGCACCGCTACGTCGGCAACCCGCTGCTCACCGGCCTGCTGAACCTGTTCTTCCGCACGGGCGTGCGCGACGCGCACTGCGGCATGCGCGCCCTGCGCCGCGATGTGCTGGACACGCTCGACCTGCGCACGACCGGCATGGAGTTTGCATCCGAGATGGTGATCCGCGCCGCCAAGAAGCACCTCACGATCGCCGAGGTCGAGATCGAGTACCACCCGCGCGGCGGTGAGTCGAAGCTCTCGAGCTTCCGCGATGGCTGGCGGCATCTGCGCTTCCTGCTCGTGCACAGCCCCACCTACCTGTTCATCCTGCCCGGCGCGGTGCTCGCCGCGCTCGGCACGCTGATCTCGATAACGGTGCTCGCCAACATCGACATCCTCGGACGCAGCTGGAACATCCACGCCCTGATCGGCGGCGCCCTGTTTACCATCATCGGCACGCAGGTGCTCGCTCTTGGCCTGTGCGCGCACGCCTACGGCACATACTTCATGGGCGAGAGGGACGCCTGGTTTGATTCGATGCGCGCGCGTTTTCGGCTCGAGCACGGTCTCGCGCTCGGCGGACTGATCATGGCCGCCGGCTTCGTCACCGCCGTGGTGATCGTGATCAAGTGGATCGAGCACGGCTTCGGCGCGCTCGCCCTCGAGAATCTCGCCGTGGTCGCCTTCGAGCTCCTGATCGTCGGCCTGCAGATCTTCTTCTCGTCGTTCCTGCTCTCCATTCTCGGTTTGCGCCGACGCTGAGCGTGCGGCGGCGTGGCCACCGGATACTGGCGGCCGTATTCGCAGGCGACCGTCGCGTCTGGCGCACCACCGCCATCGTGGCCGTGCCGTTCATCGCGCTGGTCGCCTATTACTGCCTGCGCCCCAACCACTACTACACAGGGACCGACAGCGTCGAGGATTACACCTACGTCGTTCCCACGCCGCCGCACGCCCGCGTCTGCGTCCCGGACGTCGAGATCCCGGCCGACACGGCGTTCGTGCAGCTGCGACTCATCTCCCAGACGCCGGCGCGCCCGCAACTGAAGCTCACGCTGCACGTCGGCGGCGCGACGATCCACTCGACGCTGCCCCCGGAGAACGTCTCGGCGACACGCATCAGTGCCGCCACCTTCGCCATTGCCAGGACGCCCGCGCATCCGGCCGTGCGCTCGGGCTCGCTGTGCGTGACGGCCGGAGGGACTCTGCTGGTCAACTGGGGCGGGACGCCGCTGCCGTCGCCGCCGCCGTCGCCGCCGACGCTGAACGGAACGCCGCTGGCGGCGCAGATCGCGCTCTGGTACCTGCCGCCGCGGGGCTCGGAGCGAAGCTACCTCGAGCAGGCCGGCGCGATCTTCGACCGCGCGGCGCTGTTTCGGCCCGGCATCGTTGGCGCGTGGACCTACCCGGTGCTGCTGTTCGTGGTCCTGCCACTGCTCGCGCTGCTGGCGGTGCGTTGCATGGCGCTCGCCGTGGCGGGCCGAACCGCCCGGCTCGCAGCCTGGCTGTTCGCGATCGCCGCGATCAACGCCTGCTGCTGGGCGCTGATCACGCCGGCGTTCCAGGCGCCCGACGAGGTCGATCACTTCGCCTACACGCAGTCGCTGGTGGAGCGCGGCGTCGGTCCCAGCCAGAGCGCCGCTTCACCGCTGGCGCGCTGGTCGAGCGAGGAGAACCTGGCGCTCGAGGACATGAGCTTCTTCACCGACCACCAGATTGGCGACACGGAGATGCCGTGGCTTGCCTCGCAGCAGAAGGCCTACGACATCCAGGCCTCCAAGACCGATCCTTCCGAGAGCGACGGCGGCGGCTACACGACATCCGCCGTGCACGGGCCGATCTACTACCTCGCGCTCGCGCCGGCCTACATCGTCACCGAAGGCGGCTCGATCTTCTCCCAGCTGACGCTGATGCGCTTCACATCGGCGCTGATCGGCGCCCTGACCGTGCTGTTCACGTTCCTGCTGGCCCGCGAGATCGCACCGAACCGGCCCTGGATCGCGGTCCTCGCCGCGCTCCTGGTGGCCTATGAGCCGATGTACGGCTTCATCTCCGGCGTCGTCAACAACGACGTCGGCGTCAACGCCGGGGCCGCGGCGCTCGAGCTGCTGCTGATCCGCATGCTGCGACGAGGTATCACCATTCCCTGGGGCGCGCTGACCGGCGCGTTGCTGATCGCGCTGCCGATCATCAAGGGAACCGGGCTGTCGCTCTACCCGGTCGCGGGACTGGTGTTCCTCGCGACGCTCTGGCGCCACCACAGCCGCGCGCAGCTGCTCGCCTGGGTCGCCCTGGCGGCCGGCGCGCTGTTTGTCGGCGAGATCTCCGCGCACGTCTTCAGCCTGCTTCAGGCGTCCTCGTCGGTCACCGGATCGACGGTGCTCAGCCACAACGCGTCAGCGGTCTCGGGGCCGCTGCACGACATCCCCGGCTATCTGTCCTACCTCTGGCAGGCGCTGCTGCCGCGGCTCTCGTTCCTCTCGCCGCATTTTCCGCCCGGGCCCGAGCCGTTCTACGTCATCTTCATCCAGCGCGGCTGGGGCGCGTTCGGCTGGTACGACGTCTTCTTCCCGGGCTGGATCTACAGCGTGATCGAGGATGCGACCTGGATCGCGGTCGCGTTCGCGGCGCTCACGGCGCTGCGCGAGTGGGAGTGGCTACGGCGCCACTGGCTCGAGGCGCTCGCGCTGCTCGCGATGCCGATGGCGGTGGTCGCCGGCTTCGAGGCCGCGTATTACACACCGGGGGTGAGGCCGCTGATCGCCGAGTTCGGCCGCTACGCGTTTCCGGCGATCGGCCCGCTGGCGCTGCTCGTCGTCGGGTCGCTGCACGTGTTCGGTCGCCGCCACATGCTCACCGCGGGCATCGTGCTGATGGTCGCGATGGCCGCCCTCAGCTATGCGGCGCAGCTGGTGACCCTGACCTCGTTCTACACGTGAGCGGTGCGGATGACGCCGAGCGAGAAGGTGGCGCCGTGCATGGCGGCCTGGTGACCGTGGCGATCCCGGTGCTGAACGGCGGCGAGCTCTTCGCCCGCACGCTCGAGGCCATCCGCGCGCAGGTCGTCGAGGCCGAGGTCGAGATCGTGGTGTCCGATTCCGGCTCGATCGACGGCTCTGCGCAGCGGGCCCGCGAGCATGGCGCCCGCGTCATCGAGGTCGCCCGCGCCGACTTCAACCACGGGGCGACGCGCAACCTGCTGCTCGATGCGGCTCGCGGCAGCCATGTCGCGCTGCTCACCCAGGACGCCGAGCCGGCCGGCGAGCACTGGCTCGCGAGCCTGCTCGCCGGCTTCGAACAGGGCGATGACGTCGCGCTGGTCTACGGTCCCTACCTGCCGCGCCCCGGCGCGTCGCCGGCGGTGCGCCGCGAGCTCGAGCGCTGGTTCGGGTCGCTCGAGCCCGGCGCCGAGCGCCTCGCGGCCGCCGAGCGCGATCTGCCGGCGGTCGAGCTGATGGGACGGCGCGGCTTCTTCAGCGACGCCAACGCCGCCGTCGCCCGCGCGGCCTGGGAGCGCGTGCCGTTCCGCGACATCGCCTACGCCGAGGACCGCGCGCTTGCGCTCGACATGCTGCGGGCCGGCTACGCGAAGGTCTACGCGCCCTCCGCTGCGGTGCTTCACTCACACGAGTACGGCGCGCGCCAGCGCTTCCGCCGGGCGTTTGACGAATGGCATGGCCTCAACGATGTCTACGGCTGGCGCGAGCCGGCGACGCCGCGGCGCCTCTTCTCGCAGCTGCGCGGCGAGCTTGGGCCGCTGCGGCGCGAGGGCGCCGGTGCCGCTACGCTCGCGCGCGCAGGCGCCGATCAGCTGATCCGCTTCAGCGGCGCCGTGCTCGGCTCCCGCGGCGCGCGGCTGCCGGCGGCCCTGCGCCGCCGCCTCTCGCTCGAGGGGCACGGAACCGACTGGGCACCAGGGCGGCGCCCGGCGCCATGAGCGAGCATCTCGACCCAGAGCGGGCCGCCGAGCCGGAACCCGACGCCCCGCGCGGGCAGGACGCCGCCACGCCCCCCCGCGGCCGCCTCGCGACGCTCTGGCGGCGACTCGTGCTCACCTGGCGCTACCACGGTCCCTTGAACGTCGCCTTCCGGATCGTCACCTTCCCGTTGCGCTACACGCCGATGCGCGACCGTCTCGGCGTGCCGAGACTGATCGACCCGACGTCCTACCAGGCGCAGCGCTGGTACCGCGTGCACGGGGAGCCGGTGGCGATCGTCATCCCGAGCTACCGCGACGCCGAGGCGGTCCGCGTGCTGGTGCGCTCGATCCGCGACACGACGTCCGCCGATCGCGTGCGGATCATCGTCGCCGACGACTGCAGCGGCCCCGAGCACCTCGCGCAGCTGCGCGCGATCGAAGGCATCGAGATCGTCACGGGCGAGCGCAACGCCGGCTTCGCCGCCAACGTCAACCGCGGCCTGCGCGCCGCCGGCGACTCACTCGACGTGGTCGTGCTGAACTCCGACGTGATCGCCCGCCGCCACTGGCTCGCGACGCTCCAGTACTGCTCGCGCGAGGCTGACTACGTGGGCATCGTCGGCGCCAAGCTGCTCTACCCCGACGGCAAGATCCAGTTCGCCGGCACGGTGCGAAACCTCGGCGCGCCGCAGTGGTTCGACCACCGCTACCGCTTCAAGCCCGCCAACTTCGGCCCGTCGACGATCGCCCAGCCCGTGCTCGCGGTGACGGGCGCCTGCATGTACCTGCGCCGCTCGCTGATCGACGAGATCGGCGAATTCGACGAGCGCTATCCGATGGCCTACGAGGACGTCGACTACTGCCTGCGCTGCTGGCAGTCCGGCCACCGCGTCACCTTCGCGCCCGCCGCGCTGCTCACCCACCACGAGTCGATCACGCGCGGGACAGACCTCGGTCAGCGCGAGCGTGAATCCCAGCACCAGTTCTGGGCGCGCTGGGGCGAGTTTCTCGACGCCCGCCCGGTGCGCACGCCGCAGGAGCGCCTGCGCGTCGTCTATGTGACCGAGGACACCGGCGTCGGCGGCGGGCACCGCGACATCTTCGAGCACCTCAACGGCCTCGCCGGCCGCGGCCACGAGGTGGCGCTCTACAGCCTCGCCGGCGAGCCCGACTGGTTCGACCTGCGCGTCCCGGTGCACTCTTTCGAGGACTACACCGAGTTGGTCGAGGCCCTCGCCCCGCTCGACGCGATCAAGGTCGCGACCTGGTGGAACACGGCCGCCCCGGTGTGGCTTGCGAGCACGCTGCACGGCATCCCCGTCTATTTCGTGCAGGACATCGAGACGAGCTACTACCCCGACGACGAATACGTCCGCAACTGCGTGCTGGCCTCCTACCGGCACGAGTTCCGCTACATGACGATCTCCAGCTGGAACCGCGACCGCCTGCGCGAACTGGGCCTCGACGCGGAGCTGATCGCGCCCGGCATCGACCTTCAGAACTTCCGCCCGCTGCCGGACCTCGCCCGCCGCCGCGACATGCTGCTCGCGCTGGGGCGAAGCAACCCGCTGAAGAACCTCCCGCTCACCCTCGATGCCTGGCGCGCTCTCGCGTCGCCGCGCCCGGAGCTTCGCCTGTTCGGCATCGAACCCGAGCTTGCCGGCCGCGACCCCGGGATCGTCTACGAACAGGCGCCCTCGGATGCGCGCGTCAACGAGCTGATGTGCGAGGCGGCGATCTTCGTCCAAACCTCCACGCACGAGGGGTTCTGCCTACCGGCGCTCGAAGCGATGGCAACCGGGGCGGCGGTCGTCTGCACCGACGCCCACGGCAACCGCGACTTCTGCGTGGACGGCGAGAACTGCCTTATGCCGGCAAGCCGGACCGAAGACGTTCGTGGCGCAATCGAGCGGCTGCTGGCTGACCCGGTCCTCTGTGAGCGGCTCGGCCGCGCCGGAATCGCGACGGCGGCCGACTACGCCTGGGAGCGGCGGATCGACGCGCTCGAAAGCTTCCTCGCAGACGTCGCCACGCCCAGGCGCATCGACATGGACGCAATCGACGCGGCGGCGGCAGCGGCCGCGGCCGCGGCAGCTGCGGCCGCGTCGGGCTGAGCCCGCGCGCACCCAGGCGCTCAGAGGTTCTCCGAGATCCGTGGCGCCTCGTGGTGGAAGACGACGACGCCGACGGCGAACACCACCAGGATGATCCCGACCGGGATCAGCGCATACTCCCAGCCGCCGAGCGCGAACGCTGCGGAGGGGTTGACGCCCTCGTGGCCGCCGACCAGGGCGTGGCGGGCCTGCGCGATCACCGCGGCGATCGGGTTGGTCATCAGGAAGTGGCCGATGAAGTGCAGGTGGAGGTTGTTGCCGACCGGCACGTTGCTCGCGCCACAGGTCTTGCCGGTGAGGATGTTCAGGTAGGTGTCACTCTCGCTGTTGAACGCGCAGTCCTTGCCGTAGTAGCTCGTGGTGTGGTGGTTGTAATAGAAGACCGGGTAGATGATCGGCGAGGCGTAGAACAGCAGCTGCGAGGTGACATCCCAGATCGGCGCGATGTCACGCGCGCGCACGTAGAGCACCGACAAAAGCATCCCGATCCCCGAGGCGAGGATCGCGAGCAGCGCGACCACCGGGATCAGCTCGAACCACGCCCACGTCGGGTTGATCCCGCGGATCAGCGCGAGCGCGAAGATCGGGATCAGGTTGGTGGTCAGCTGGAACAGCGAGGTCAGCGTGATCGCCAGCGGGACCACCAGGCGCGGGAAGCGCATCTTCCGCAGGAGGCCCTCACGGCTCAGCATCGACTGCACCGAACCGACGGTGGACTGCAGGAAGAACGTCCAGAGGATGATCCCGAGCAGCAGCTCGACGCTGTAGTTCGGCACGTTGGTGCCGACGTGGAAGATGTCGGTGAAGACGAAGTAGAGGACGCCGAAGAACAGAAGCGGGCGCATCAGCGACCAGAAGTAGCCGAGGAACGAGCCGAAGTAGGTCAGCTTGAAGTCGGTCGACGCGAGCGTGTAGGTCAGGCTGACGAAGCGCCGCAGATCGTCGCCGAAGGCGCTCGGGCCGTAGCGCTTGCCCTCGCCGTAATCCTGCGAGCTCATCCCCGCTGGATCTCGAACTCGTGCGGGAGGTCGACGACGCCGGTGGTGAAGCGACCGCCGTGCACGATGATCGTGGCCAGGTCGGCGCGCAGGTCGATTGTGTCGGACCCCATGCCGATACGCGCGATCGACGGCGTGACGGTGTAGCTGGCGGGCGTGAACCAGTTCTCCAGCCGCACCCGCACGGTGACGAGTTCGCCGGCCGCGAAGTGCCCGGTTGGCCCGTAGGACCACTCGGTCGTGGTTGCGAAGACCGTCGCGCCGGCGTTGTTGCGAATCGTGACCCCGAAGCTCGGATCGTCCAGCGCGGCGTTGAAGCGCACCTGGACGCCGACGGCGATCGCCTCGCGGTGGGGGATCGAGGCGATCCGGGCGCCCGCGGCATCCTCGAACCAGGCGTCGGTGATGTCGGCGTCGCGGTAGTCGGTGCGCCGGTCATCGTCGCTGCGATCGTCGGAGAGCTCGTGGACGGTGCGCCCGAAGTTCAGCGCGTTGTAGCGGTGCGCGACGTCCGCGGGGTCGCCGATCGCGACCACCCGGCCCTTTTCGAGCAGCAGCGCGCGGTCGCAGAAGCGCTGGATCGCGCCCATGTCGTGGGTCACGAAGAGAATCGTGCGGCCCTCCTTCTTCAGCCGCTGGAACTCGTCGAAGCATTTCTGCTGGAAGCTGGCGTCGCCGACCGCGAGCACCTCGTCGATCAGCAGCACATCGGCGTCGACCTGGATCGCGACGGAGAACGCCAGCCGCACCGACATCCCCGAGGAGTAGTTCTTCAGGCGCATGTCGAGGAAGTCCTCGAGCTCGGCGAAGGCGATGATCGAGTCAAAGCGCGCCTTGGCCTCCTTGCGCGTCAGGCCGAGCACGATCGCGTTGAGGATCACGTTGTCGCGCGCGGTCAGATCGAGGTTGAAACCGACGCCCAGCTCGATGAACGGCGACAGGCGCCCGCGCACGTGCATCTTGCCGGCGTCGATGTCGTAGATGCCGGCCAGGCACTTCAGCAGCGTGCTCTTGCCGCTGCCGTTGCGTCCGATGATGCCGAAGAACTCGCCCTGCGCGATGTCGACGCTCACGTTGTCGACGGCCTGGAGCAGGTCGTAGGTGCGCGCCTGGAATGGATGCAGGGCGCGCTCCTTGAGCGTGTGGTACTGGCGGTGGTGGAGCTTGAACGCCTTGCTCGCCCCCTGGATCGTGACGGCCGGCAACAGGGATCGACCGCCTGAGCCTGCGGGCGTGGAAGGGGCGGTGGTGATCGTCACGCTCTGAAGGTCGCGGCGGGAGGCTCTGGGGCCCTCGGCGAGGGTGCCACGGCGCCTGTGCGGTGAACCGGCATGCACTCTACAACGCCGTCCCGCCGCGACAGTCGCGCCGAGCACGGCCGCCTGCGGGCCGGTCGATATCGTGCGCGCCAATGGAGGTGCTCGAGACCGAGCTGGCGGACGCCCGGCTGATCGTGCCGACCGTGCACGCCGACGCGCGCGGCTTCTTCGCCGAGGTCTTCCGCCGCGACAGCTTCGACGAGCTGGGAATCGGTGTCGAGTTCGTGCAGGACAACCATTCGCGGTCCTCACGCGGCGTGCTGCGCGGGATGCACCTGCAGATCGGCGAGGGCGTCGCCAAACTGGTTCGCTGCGCCCGCGGCGAGATCCTCGACGTGATCGTCGACGTCCGCGCCGGCTCGCCAACCTACCGCCGCTGGCAGGCATTCACGCTCGACGACCGCGCGCATCACCAGCTGTTCGTGCCGGTCGGCTTCGCCCACGGCTTCTGCACGCTCAGCGACGTGGCCGACGTCGTCTATCGCCAGAGCGGCTATTACGCGCCGGCGCTGGAGCGCACGATCGCCTACGACGATCCCGAGCTGGCGATCGCCTGGCCGACGGGGATCGATTTCATCGTCTCCGAGCGCGACGCGAAGGCACGCACGCTGCGTGAGCAGGCCGACGAGCTGCGCTTTGGCGATCCACCCGCCTGAGCGCGGGCTACGCGCCAGCCGCTGGCCCGACGGCGGGCGCCCCGTCGCCTATCCTTCTGCGAGGTGAGCGTCCGGGCGCTGCGAGCGAGCGAGCAGATCGGCGATGGTCGCGGCTCTCCGGTGGTGCTCATCGCCGCCGCCGGCTCGCTCGCTGCGCTGGAGCGCACGCTGCAAACGCTCGTTGCGCACACCGACGCGGGTGTGCCGCTCGTCGTCGGCGCAACCGACGCCGATGCCGGCGAGCTCGCGACCCTCGATCTGAACCGCGACGTCGCGCTGCTCGCGACCGGTGGCGCCGGCGGGCTCGCGGCCGCGCTTGCGGCCGTCCGCGCGAGCGCGCCCCATGCCGATCTGGCGATCGTGCGCGAAGGCGTTCTCGTTGGGCCTGGATGGCTCGACGGTCTGCGCGATGCCGCCCGCTCGGACTCGATCGTGATGACCGCCAGCGCGCTCGCCGAGCGCGAAGCTGACGCCGCCGCCGTGTCGGCGCGGGCGGCCGCTGTGCGCGCAGGATCGGCCCGCCTGCGCCCCACGCTCGAGTCCGCGAATCTCGACTGCTGCTACCTGCGTGCGCAGGCGCTCGAACTCGTCGAGCCGCCGCAGCGCGCCGGCTCCGACGCGCAGGTGCTGGCCGAACTCTCCGGCGCCATCTCGGCGCTTGGGCTCGTGCACGTGCTGGCCGACGACACCTACGTCGGCGGCGGGCTCGCCGCGCAGCCAGCCGACGGCGAGTCTGGCCCGCTTCGGCGGGCCGTCTCGGTCGCCCAGGCGGCGACCCGCCCGCTCGGGGTGACGATCGACGCGCGCGCACTCGGCTCGGCCGCGACCGGCACGCGGACCTACATTCTCGACCTGATCGTCGCCCTGGCGCGCGAGGATTGGCTGAGTCTGCGTGTCGTGCTGCCTCCAGATACGGCTCCCGCGGTCCTCGCGCTGCTGGAGGCCGACGCGGCGATCGAGCTGATCACCTACGAGCAGGCCGCGGCGGGCGTGCCGCGCACCGATCTCGTGCACCGCCCGCAGCAGGTCTTCACCGCGGATGACCTCACGCTGCTGCGCCGGCTTGGCGAGCGCATCGTGATCACCCACCACGACCTGATCGCCTACCGCTGCGGCGCCTACCACGAGAGCGTCGAGCAATGGGGCGACTACCGCCGTGTCACCCGCCTCGCGCTTGCGCAGGCCGACATGGTCGTGTTCCCGTCACGCCACGCACGCGAGGACGCGCTGCGCGAGGACCTGATCGCGCCGCCGCGGGCGCACGCGGTGCCCGACGGCGCCGAGCGTGTCTGGCCGCAGCCACCGGCGGCGCAGTTGCGCCCGGCGGGCGTGCCGGAACGCGGCGACCTGCTCGTCTGCATCGGCGCCGATTACGCGCACAAGAACCGGCCGTTCGCGCTCGCCCTGGTTCGCGCGCTGCACGAGCGCCACGGCTGGTCGGGCCGGCTCGTGCTCGCGGGGCCGCACGTGGACCGCGGCTCCTCGCGCGAGCGCGAACAGGCCGTGCTCGAGCGCGACCCGGCGCTCGCGGAGCTCGTCCTCGACATCGGCGCCGTTGACGACGCCGGGCGCGCCTGGCTCTACGCGCACGCCCAGGCCGTCGTCTATCCGAGCGTCTACGAAGGCTTCGGGCTCGTGCCCTTCGAGGCGGCGCAGGCCGGCGTTCCGTGCCTATACGCCGCCACGGCGGCGCTCGCCGAGCTCGCCGGGCCGCCCGGCGCGACGCTCGTGCCGTGGGATCCCGACGCGAGCGCCGACGCTGTGGCGCCGCTGCTTGCGCCGGGCGGGGCGCGCGACGAGCACGTTCGCCTGCTGCGCGAAGCCGCCGCGGTGCTCAGTTGGGCGCATGTCGTGCCACTGCTGCGCGACGTCTACGAGCAAGCGATCGCGAGCCCGTATCGCGCCAGCTCGCCGCATGTGGCCGCCGACCTCGAGCGCGAATCCCACATCGTTGCGCTGGCAGCCTCCGCGGAGCATGATCGCGCGCGAGCGAGCGAGCTTGAGCAGGCCAACTCCGAGGCACAGCGGGCCAACGATGCTGCGCAGCAGGCGTTGCTGGCGCTGAGATCGAGCGTCGGGGCGTTCGCCGAGCCGGCCGACGGCGGCCTCCTCAACGGCGCTCAGCGCCGCGGCCTCCTGCGCGTCGTATCCAGGCCGCTGATGCGCACGCTGCTGCTCGCGCCTTTTGCCCTCGCCGGGCGCGGCGCGGGAGCGGGCGATGCCGGCGCGCCGCCGGAGCGCCCGGACTCCGCCTGAAGCCCGTGCCGGGCGGCCGACGCGTCGCTCGCGCGGTTACGGGCGCGACGAAGGCCCGGCCGTGGCATCCTTACGTCCGTTGCGCGCCCGGATCGCACGTATCGAGATCACGCCGCGCCAGTTCTCGCTGGTCGCGCTGTTCGCGCTGGCTGCGCTGACGGCGATCGTCATCACGGGCGCGGCGGTGCGCCTCAGCGGCTCCGGGCTCGGCTGCCCGGACTGGCCCCGCTGCTACGGGCACGTCTACCCGCCGCTGAAGACGCATGCGCTGATCGAGTTCTCCAACCGCATCGTGTCGGGAGCGGTCGGCGTGGTGGTCTTCGTGGCCGCTGGCGCCGCCTGGAGGCGGCGCCCGTTCCGGCGCGACCTGATGTGGCTCGCCCTGGCTTTGCCGCTCGGCGTCGCCGCGCAAGCGGTGCTCGGCGGCTACACCGTCGAGAACAAGCTCGCACCCGGCTTCGTGATGGCGCACTTCGGCCTTTCGATGCTGATCCTGGTCGCCGCGGCCGCGCTCGCCTGGCGCGCGCTGGAGCGCGAGCCCGCCACGGCGGCGCACGACCGCCGGACCGTCTGGGCGGTGCGGGCGCTTGCGCCACTGGCCACGCTTGTCCTGTTCGCCGGCACCGTCGCGACGGCCGCCGGCCCGCACTCCGGCGGCGCGACCGGGCAGCACATCAAGCGTCTGACCTTCAAGGGCGCGGACACGCTCAACTGGGCGGTGCACGTGCACGGTGCGATCGCTTTCGCGCTCGGGATCTTCGCGGTCGCGGTGTGGGTGCTGCTCGAACGCCGCCAGGCCGACGCGCAGGCGCGGCGCGCGCTGAGCTGCCTGTGCGTGCTGATCGCCGTCCAGGGCGTGGTCGGCGCGGTCCAGTTCGAGACCCATCTGCCGACCGAGCTGGTCTGGGTGCATGTCTCCTTGGCCGCGCTGAGCTGGCTGTGCGTGATGTGGGCGATTGCCGCAATTGGGCGCCCTGAACCGCGCCGCGCGCGCAAACGTGCCCAAATTCGGGCGTCCGTGGTGGCGCCAAACTCCTGAACATCCGGGCCACGCGCTAGCTTTGGCCCAGTATTGACCATCTGAGAGGAGTGTCATGACGAAGAACGAGCTCGCTGGCAAGGTCGCGGAGAGTGCCGGACTCGGAGTAGGCCAGGCCAAGACCGCAGTCGACGCGGTTTTCGACGCCATCGCAGCCCAGCTGGCCGCCGGCGGTGAGGTGTCGGTCGCCGGATTCGGCAAGTTCGGCGTCAGTCACCGTGCTGCCCGCAGCGGCCGCAACCCGGCAACCGGCGCGACGATTCAGATCGGCGCCAGCAAGGCCGCCAAGTTCTCGGCCGCAAGCGCGCTGAAGAAGCACCTCAACCCGTAGTCGCTCGCATGGGCGGCGCTCCACGGACGCGCCGGCGTTGCGGGCGGATCCGGATCTCGCCGGCGACGCGATGGTTGCCGGCGAGAGCAGCGCTCGCATTCCCTGGAGGTTCCCGCAGGGCGGAGCGCACCGCTTGGGCGAGTGCGGCAGAATCGCAGGATGCGCGTCACCGCCAGGGCTGATTACGCCGTACGGGCCGCGATCGAGCTGGTCGGGTCGAGTGCCGCGGCGCCACGCAAGGCCGATTCGATCGCCGTTGCCCAGGGCATCCCGCTGTCGTTTCTCGAGAACATCCTCAACCAGCTCAAGAGCGCCGGTGTCGTGCGCTCGCAGCGCGGGCCAGACGGGGGCTGGTGGCTGCTGAAGGCGCCGGAGTCGCTGACCCTCGCCGATGTGATCCGCGGCGTCGAGGGTCCGCTCGCCAGCGTGCGGGGGGAGCGACCGGAGCACCTCGAGTACGCCGGATCGGCGGAATCGCTGCAGGTGGTCTGGATCGCGCTGCGCGCCAATATCCGCTCCGTGCTCGAGCGCGTCACGCTGGCCGACGTGGCGAGCGGACAGCTGCCCAAGCAGGTCGTCACACTCACGCGCGAACAGACGGCCTGGAAGAGCGGCTAGCCCTCGCGCCGCAGCCCGCGGGCGCTCGCGGGCGTCGCGCAGAAGGGTTGAGAACACGGCCGCCGCCGGAAAGGTGCGGCCTGTTATGAGTGCCTAACGCAGCGCATCGCCGGGCGTGGCGATCGGGTTCATAAGGGCGAGATGTTCCAGCCCTTGTTCCTGAGGAGGTCCGAGATGCGACTCAAGTACGTCACTGGCGCGGCGGCCGTGGTCGCGTGTGCCGCGATCGCGCTGACTGCGGTCGGCGCCGGAGCTGCGCCACGTCATCAATTCCGCTCGCACGCGATCACGATCCATGCGCAGCCCAACCCGATCACGGCGGGCGACCCTGTTTTGATCTTCGGCCGGCTGTTCGGCCGGGTCCGCAGCGGGCGGCTCGTTGTGCTGTTCGAACGCGCCGCGTTCCAGCGCGGTGGTTTCGCTCCCGTCCAGGCCACCCGCACCGGTTCGACCGGCGCGTATGAGTTCACGCGCGCCGACGGTGTCGTCCTGACCAACCGCGCGTGGTACGTCGCGGCTGCCGGGGCCGTCAGCCGGACCGTGCTCGAGCGGGTCCAGGCCGCCGTGACGTTGAACGTCACCGGTCCGGGCGGCGTCTCCGAGCCCAACGGGTCGGTGCTTCAGACCGGTTCGAAGTACGTCTACACCTTCGCCGGGGCCGTGTCGCCCGCAAGGGCTGGAGCGGGCATATTCCTCCAGCGCCAGGGTGCAAACAGCGGCAACGGATGGGCCACGATCGGGCGCGGAACGGTCGCTGCCGACGGCAGCTACTCGATCCCGCACAGCTTCGTGATCCCAAGTTCGCAGAACGGTGACGCGACGATCCGAGTGCTGCTGCGCAACGACGTACGCAACATCGACAGCCCCTCCGACTCGCTCTCCTACGAGATCGAGCAGACCCAGAACCCGAACCTGACGATCAACGCCGCCAGCAACCCGATCGTCGAGGGCGGCTCAGACACCGTCTCCGGCGTCGACGCCGCAGGCGCGGGCCAGCTGCTGACGCTCTACGCCCGTGACTACCGCCATTCGTTCGGGGTGGTCGCCACGACAACGAGCGGGCCCGGCGGTAGCTACACGTTCAACGTGACCCCCGTCTACAACACCGCCTACCAGGTCGTCGCCTCGGCTCCCCCGAAGGGATCGACGGGAACGACCGGCAGCACTGGATCGACCGGCTCGACCGGTGGCACAGGATCAACCGGTAGCACCGGGTCGAGGGGTTCCACCGGTTCGACCGGGACGACCGGGACGACCGGATCGACCGGGACGACGGGGACGATCGCCAAGTACCGCTCGGCGGTGCTGTTCATCGGCGTGGCTGACGCGCTCACCGCCAAGGCCTCGGCGACGACCGTCAACCAGGGCCAGTCGGTGATGTTCACCGGCTCGATTGTTCCGGACAAGACCGGACACGTGATCTACCTCCAGGGTGAGAACGCTGCGGGAAACGCGTGGCACATCATCGGCTCGGCGACGATCGGCGCGAACTCGGCGTACACGATCACGCAGTCGTTTTACGAGGCCGGCACGCAGGTCGTCCGCGTGAAGATCCCGGGCGGCCCTGACAACCAGGGGGCGGTGAGCGCGCCGTTCACGATCACGGTGACCGCGATCTCCCCGGCAGCGCTGGTGCCCGCCGGCGGCTGATCTCCACCCGCCGCCATCGGGTCAGTTACGAGGGGCCGCCCAGCAGGGCGGCCCCTCGCGCGCGGGGGTTGGACCGCCGGGATCGCCCGAGGGCCGAAAGGCGGCCGCCGGCGACTGCCCGGCGATGCGCGTCTCAATCCACCTCGCGCGCCGGAGCGCGTCGAGCCCGGGACCCACCGGGCCTTGGGGTTCTGCGTGTCTGCGCCGCTTGGGCTAGAAGCCGATGGGGTGACGCACGACGTAGCCGGCGAACTCGCCGCCGCCGTCGCCCCAGCGTGAGCCGTCCTCGGCCAGGGCCACCGTGTCAAAGCGCCTGCCCTCGATCGTCATCCAGGCATGCCCGGCGTCGGCGTAGATCGTGATGTACTGGCCGGGTCCCGGTGCGCCGTAGCTCTCGAGCTCGCCCGAGTCCTCCGGCACGCTCAGCAGTCCCGCGGCGTGGAGCACGAAGGAGACCGAGCCGGAGCAGTCATAGCCCGGAGAGATGAAGGAGCCGTGCCCGCCGCCCCAGATATAGGGCAGTGTGGCGATCTGGTTTGCGGCGGCAACCATCTCCGACAGCGCAATCGAGACGCTTGACGATGTGGTGCTCGTGGTCGTCGCCGTCGAGACGGCGGGGGTGGAGGTCGTCGCCCCGGTCGCGGTCCCGTCGACGCTGGCCGTCGGGTCCGTCGTCGGGTCCGTCGTCGGGTCCGTCGTCGGGTCCGTCGTGGGGTCTGTCGTCGCGGCGATGGTCGTGGCGTCGGTGGTGGTGGCGTCGGTGCCCGGCCCCGTGGTGCCGCCGCTCGCGTCGGTCTGCTGGAGCGTCGGCCCGTCGCCAAGGCCGAGCGCCTCGCGCGTCCCGGGCCCGACGACGCCGTCGGCGGTCAGTCCGTGAGCGGTCTGGAAGGCCTCGACGGCTGCCGTCGTGTCGGCACCGAAGTTCCCGTCGGCGGGGATCCCCAGCGCCTGCTGCAGGGCGATCACGTCAGCGGTGTCCGAGGGCGTGGCCGTCTGGAGCACCGAGGCCTCGTGCACGCCGCCGGCTGCGGGCGTCGGCGCGGATGTGGCGGTCGCTCGCTCGCTGGCATGTTCGGCGTCCTTCAACGCGTTCCAGGTGGCCGGGCCGACGTCGCCGTCGACGGTCAGCCCATGAGCGGCCTGGAAGGCGCGGATCGCGGCCCCCGTCTTGGGGCCGAGCGTGTCGTCCACCGCCAGGCCGAGCATCCGCTGGACGTCTCTCACGTCTCCGTAGCTGACCTTCCCGTAGACGACGGCTCGCGGCTTGGCGGCCGGAGCGGTCGTGGCGTCGAGCACGATCGCGGGCGACTGCGTGGCGGACGGCGCCGTGGTGAAGATGCCGGTGCCGGTCACCGTCTGGTGCGCGATGGTCTGCGTCAGCGCCACATTCTGCGCTGTGCCAGCACCCGCTGCGCCGGAGCGGTGATGGCCGGCCCTGGCCGGCGGCTTGGAGCCGGATGCCAGCGACGGGAGCGTGGTCGCGGCCAGCAGCGCGAGAACGGATGCACCGCCGATCGCCGGAGCGGCGAACGTGGAGGGGGTGCTCGCCGAGCGGCGGGTGCGCCAGTAGACGACCGACTCATTGACGGTGTCGTCGTCGGCAAGGTCGCGCGCCGGGCTCAGGCGGCCGAGCTCCAGCGATGCGCGGCGAGGACGTCCGCGACGGGCGAGCGAGCGCTCAAGCGAGGCTGCCCATACGTCGGCGCTTCCGAGATCACGTGCGAGCTCCATGTGCAGGCCTCCCAAACTCCTCTGGAATTCAAGCCTGCGGGGTTAGCTGACGGGCTCGCGCAACGCGCTACGCCACCTGCTGGCGGCGATTCGCCCCATCGGCCTCAGGGGTCGTAATGGGTCCCCCGCTCGCCGACCACGGAGGGCACGGCGACTCGGCTTCTTCTATGTGCGCGTCGAGGCTAGCACGTCTACTCCTGCGATTGCGAGCAAACCTGCGGGAAAATCTCGCGGCTGCAATCGAACTTGCATTCCCGGCATTTGCAGGGACTGCGTCAGAACAATCCGATGCGGTCGATCGGCCAATAGGTTGCGAAGACCTCGCCGATGATCCACGACAACGGCACCGGGCCCCAGTAGCGGCTGTCGTCGGAGTCTCCTCGATTGTCGCCCAACATGTAGTAATCGCCGGGCGGGATGACGATCGTATGGGGCATGTCGCAGCTGGTCGAGTCGCTACAGGGGGTGATGTAGGGCTCGTCGACCAGCTCCTTGCCGTTGATCACCGGATGGCCGTTCCTGATTGACAGCGTGTCTCCCGGCAGGCCGATCACACGCTTGACGAAGTAATCGCTCGCGTGCGTGCCGACTCCCCTGGGACAAGGCTCGCTGAGCGGGACGTTGACCTTGCAGGTCAGCGAGCTGGGTGGATGAAAGACGACGATGTCGCCGCGCGACGGCGTTCCGCCGAAGTCGTAGGCGAGGCGATTGACGAGCACACGCTGGCCGGGCAGCAGCGTCGGCTCCATCGATTGCGACGGGATCACAAACGGCTTGACGACCGCGGCCTGCACGCTCTCCGCGAGTAACAACGCCAGCGCGACGGTCGCCACGATTTCGACAAGCGGCGCGAAGCGCCAGGAGCGAAAGCGCGCGCGGAGTGACTGGGGCTCCGCAGGTTCAGGCTCGAAGCCGCCCGCCGCCGGGATTGCGACCGCACCACCAGGATCACCACTCGGGCCACCGCGAGTACCACTCGGGCCCTCGACCACGACCGCGCCACGCGGATCCTCCCTGGCGCCGGCCGTCACGACCGGGCCACCCCGATCGTGGTCCGCGCGGTCTGTCACTACCCCGCCACCAAGATCGCGCCGCGCGCCGTCCGTCACGGCTGGGCCGCGTCGATCGCTGCCCGCGCCGTCCGTCACGGCTGGGCCACCAAGATCGCGGCGCGCGCCGTCCGTCACGGCTGGGCCACCAAGATCGCGGCCGGCGCCGTCCCTCACGACCGGGCCACCGGACTCCCGGTCGCCGCTCCGGTCGGAGAGCGCAGGGGGAAGCGTGTGCGGGGTGAACTCGCCTGCGGCGGAGGCGGCGAGCGCGGTTGGCGAGCTCTCGGTCGTGCCTACTATGGGCGGAGAAGGCGCTGGGGCTGTCACCGCGTCGACGCGGTGCTCGCCGGCACCGAACCGCCACGCCGTGGCGGCTTCGCCCGCTGGGGGCGCCGTGCGTTCCAGTGCGGGCGCCGCGTGCTCGCCGGCGGCGGGAGTTCCCGGCACGGCGATCGCGCCGTCGCCAGCGGGCGCCGTCGCGGCGGCGCGACGGGCGTCACCGACCGCGGGGCTTGCCGGGAGGAACTCGGGCGCGGTGGGCGCAGCGGGCGAGGCCTCGCCTGGGGCGGCGGCGCGCTCGCCGCCAATCGGCGTCACTGCGGCGAATCGGGCTGCGGCGGCCCGGTCGGGTGTGCTAGTCGCGTCGGGCGTTCTCGCCGCGCTGGGTGTGCGTGCCGCGTCGGGTGTGCTCGCCGCGTCGGATCCCCCATCGTCCGCGTTCGCGGC
>JBEKSK010000002.1:0-39165 GCA_049517155.1 Solirubrobacteraceae bacterium | reverse complement strand
GCGAGTCCGTCGTAGCGCGCCCCGGGGATCGCGCGCTCGCGCGCCGCCGTCAGCGCCGTCAGGTTGGAGAGCGTGCCGCCCGCCGCCATCAATCCGTCGGCGCTCGTGGCGAAGCCGACGAACTCGCCGGCCCAGCGCACGGTCTGGCGCTCGAGCAAAGTGGCGGCGCCCGCGCTCAGCGCCACATTGACGTCGTGGGAGGCCATCAGCGCGTCGGCGAGCACGCCGATCTCGAGTCCGGAGCCGCCGATCCAGCCGAAGAAGCGCGGCCGCGCCTGGGTCAAAGAGACGTCGAGCACAGCAGCGGCGGCGTCGAGCGCCGGCGCGGCCTCGCCGGGGAACTGCGGCAGCGCCTCGCGCAGCAGCTCGAGGTGGCGCTCGCCCGCGAGCGGCTGGCCGGCGCGAGCGGTATCGAACGAGCGCCAGGTCTCCAGGATCAACGCCGCGGCGTGCTCGAGCACCGCCTCGCGATCCGGCAGCGACAACGAGCCTGCGGGCTCCTCGCGCATCCGCTCAGGCTGGCGCGCGCGCCGCGGAAACGCTCATAGGCCCGCGGCGGATCGCAACGCGTCTGCCTTGCCGGTCTGCTCCCAGGTGAAATCGGGGTGATTGCGCCCGAAGTGCCCGTAGGCGGCGGTCGCCTGGTAGATCGGCCGGTGCAACTTCAACTCCTCGCGGAACGCGCCGGGACGCAGGTCGAAGTGCTCGTCGATGAGGGCCGCGATCTTCGCACGGTCGACGCGCTCGGTGCCGAACGTCTCGACCATCACCGAGACGGGGTGGGCGACGCCGATCGCGTAGGCGACCTGGACCTCGAGCCGCTGCGCCAGGCCGGCGGCGACGCAGTTCTTCGCGACCCAGCGGGCGGCGTAGGCGGCTGAGCGGTCGACCTTCGAAGGATCCTTGCCGCTGAACGCGCCGCCGCCGTGGCGGGCCATCCCGCCGTAGGTGTCGACGATGATCTTGCGGCCCGTCAGCCCGCAGTCGCCCATCGGGCCGCCGATCACGAAGCGCCCGGTCGGGTTCACGAGGAAGTCGCGGCGCAGCGCGGACGGGTCGTAGAGTGCTTCCGGCAGCACCGCTGTCACGACGTGCTCCCACAGATCGGGCTTGATCTGGGTCTCCGAATCGACCCCGTCGGCGTGCTGGGTGGAGATCAGGAGCTTCTCGATCGCGACCGGCCGGCCACCCTCGTAGCGCACGCTCACCTGAGTCTTGCCGTCCGGGCGCAGGTACCCAAGCGTGCCGTCCTTGCGCACCGCTGCGAGGCGCTCGGCGAGGCGGTGCGCCACCGAGATCGGCAGGGGCATCAGCTCCGGCGTCTCATCCGAGGCGTAGCCGAACATCATGCCCTGGTCGCCGGCGCCGGCGAGGTCCAGTTCGTCGCCGGATCCGGAGGCGCGGCGCTCGAACGCCTCGCTGACGCCCTGGGCGATGTCGGGCGACTGGCGGTCGATCGTGGAGATCACGGCGCAGGTGTCGCAGTCGAAGCCGGCAGTCGCATCGTCATAGCCGATCCGCCGCACCGTCTCGCGCACGACCGCCGGGATGTCGACGAAGGTCGAGGTGGTGATCTCCCCGGCAACCACCACCAGCCCGGTGGTCACAAGCGTCTCGCACGCCACCCGGGCGTAGGGATCATCGCTCAGCACGGCGTCCAGCACGCCGTCGGAAACCTGGTCGGCGATCTTGTCGGGGTGTCCTTCCGTGACCGACTCCGACGTGAACAGAAACCCAGAATCAGAACTCATGAAAACTCCCGAACCTCGACAGGGAACAAACGGAAAATCGCCACGCCAGCACATCTGCCCGCGAGCCGGCGCCGTGCGCTCACACGGGCGAGCACCGCTCTCCCAAACCGCAGCCGCGGAGCGGGCAAAGATAGCGGACCCGCCCGCGCCGGCGGCCCTCGGCGCCGCTCGGGCGCGAATAGAGTGCCTCGGCGGTGACCACGAAGCTGACCGAGTTCGAGCACGCACGCGCCCTCGTGCTCGAGCATGCGCAGCCGCTTGCGCCCCAGAGCGTGGCGCTCGGCGAGGCGCTCGGGCGGGTGCTGGCCGAGGAGGTCCGGGCGCCCGAAGATGTGCCGGCCTTCGATAACTCGGCGATGGACGGCTTCGCGGTCCGGGCCGCCGACAGCGGCGCCGGGGCCCGCCTGGAGATCGTCGCTGAGTCACGGGCGGGCGCGCCGTCCGCGGTGGTGCTCGCGGCGGGCGAGGCGTGCGCGATCTCGACCGGCGCGGCGATCCCGGCGGGCGCCGACGCGGTCGTTCCAGTCGAGCAGACGCGCCGCCACGCAAGCTCGGTCGAGCTTCTGGCCGGCGTCGAGGCGGGACGCTTTGTGCGCAGGGCGGGCGATGACGTGCGAGCGGGGGAGACGGTGCTCGAGCCGGGTGTGCGGCTCGGCCCCGCGGCGCTTGGCGTGCTCGCCTCGATCGGCCGCCCGGTCGTGTCGGCCGGAGCGCGCCCGCGCGTCGCGGTCGTCACCACCGGCGACGAGCTGGTCGCCGTGGACGAGCAGCCGCCGCCCGGTTCAGTGCGCGACTCGAGCGCGTTCGTGATCCCCGCACTCGCCGAGCGGGCCGGCGCGCAGGTCGCCTCCGTCGTGCACGCCCGTGACGAGGTGGCGCTGATCCGCGAGGCGATCGCTGCGGCGCTCTCGGCCGACGCGGTGGTGATCACGGGCGGAATGTCAGTCGGTGTTCACGATCACGTGGCCGAGGTTCTCGACGGCCTGCGGGTGCAGCGACACTTCGCGGGCGTGGCGCTGCGGCCGGGCAAGCCGTTCTGGTTCGGCAGCCGCGAACGGACGCTCGTGTTCGGCCTGCCGGGCAACCCCGTGTCGTCGCTCGTCACCTTCCTGCTGTTCGTGCGGCCGGCGCTGCAGGCGCTCGCCGGCGAGCCGCCGGAGCGCCGGCGGACGGTCGCGACGCTCGATCAGGCTTGCCGGCGCACGCCGGCGCGCGTCGAGGCGGTCCGCTGTCGGCTCGCGCTGCGCCCTGACGGCTGGCATGTGACGCCGACCGGCGCGCAGGACTCCCACATCCTCACGTCGATGCTGGGCGCCGACGCGCTGGCGCTGATCCCGGCCGGCGCTGGTGTGCTCGCGGCCGGCGAGCAGGTGACGATCGAACTGCTCTGAGAGCGCCACCGCTGTCAGGTCAGGCGCGAGGTGCATGGGTGAGGGGTGCACCGCACCCACTCACCCCATCAGCCGCCGATGGCCGACATCGTGCGGTCGGGCTGCACGAAGCCCGGATCGCCGATGTGGTGCTTGAGCTCCTTGCGCCAGACGGCGTCGCGCAGTACGGCCGCGAGTTCGTCGTCGCCGCCAGCGCCGCGCAGCACCGCGCGCAGGTCCGTTTCGCGCAGCGAGAAAAGGCACGTGCGCAGCTGGCCGTCGGCGGTCACGCGGATCCTGTTGCAGTCGCCGCAGAAGGGCTCGGAAACCGGGTTGATGAAGCCGATCCGGCCACGGCCGTCCGCGAAGCGGAAGGTTCGTGAGGTCGCGCTGGGCGTGCGGGGTTCGGGCTCGAGTGGGTAGACGGCGTGGATCGCCGCGCGGATCTCCTCGCCGCTCAGCACGTCGTCGGGCGTCCAGGCGTGGTCGGCGTCGAGCGGCATGAATTCGATGAAGCGGACCTCGTAGGGGTGCTCGCGGGCGAAGCGGGCGAAAGGGATCAGCTCCGTCTCGGTGAAGCCGCGCATCGCGACGGCGTTGACCTTGATCGGGTGCGCCTGCGGGAAAGAGGCGAGCGTCGCAAGGCCGCGCAGGACCTTGTCCAGCGCGTCGCGGCGGGTGATCTCGCTGAAGCGCTCGCGCTGGAGTGAGTCGACGGAGACGTTGAAGCGCGTAATGCCCGCGTGAACCAGTGCGTGGGCGTCGCGCTCGAGCTGGTAGCCGTTGGTCGTGAGCGCGAGCTCGTTCAGCCCGGGGATCGCCGCCAGCATCGCGACCAGGCGGGGCAGCTCGCGGCGCAGGAGCGGTTCGCCGCCGGTGAGGCGGACATCGCGTACGCCCATCTCGACCAGCACGCGCACGAGGCGCTCGATCTCCTCGAAGCTCAGAAGCTCCGCGCGTTCGAGCCACTGCATGCCCTCGGCCGGCATGCAGTAGCGGCAGCGGAAGCCGCAGCGGTCGGTCACCGAGAGGCGCAGATCGCCGATCGCGCGTCCGTGGCCGTCCGTGAGTTGCGCCCCTCCCGCCATCACGCGAAGATAACAGGGCGACCTCGGCGAGCCGCGGGCGGCGGCGGGGTAGGCTGAGCCGGTCATGATCTTGCGGATACGACTTTTCGCCCAGCTGCGTGAGCGCGCGGGAGCCGACGCGATCGAGGCGGAGCTGGCTGACGGGGCGACCGTGGGCGACGCGCTGGCGGCGCTCGCGCAGGACTCGCGGCTCGCCGATCTGCTCGAGCGGCTGCCGGTGCGGATGGCCGTCAACCGCGAGCTGGTCGGGGAGGACACACCGCTGCACGCGGGCGACGAGCTTGCCCTGCTGCCACCGGTCAGCGGCGGCGCGGGCCCGGATGTACGCGTCAGCGAGACCCCGATCACGCCCGCGGATGTCACCGCGCTTGTGCGCCGGCCCGGCGCCGGGGCCGTCGTCACCTTCGAGGGCACCGTTCGCGACGTCGAGTTTCTCGACTATGAGGCCTATCGCGAAATGGCCGAGCAGCGCATGGCGGCGATCGCGGCGGAGTGCGTGCACCGCCATGGCCTGGCGGCAGCGGCCGCCGAGCACCGCGTGGGGCGCGTTGCGCTGGGGGAGCCGGGCGTCGTCGTGGCGGTCTCGGCGGCACACCGCGATGCCGCCTTCGCGGGTGCGCGTGAGCTGATCGACCGGATCAAGGCGGAGGCACCGATCTGGAAGCGGGAGCTGGACGGCGGCGAGGTGCGCTGGGTGGCGGGCGAGGCAGTCGCGCTGCCGGCGGACGCGGCGGGCACATGAGTGGCGCGCGCCTCACGCACCTCGACGCTGACGGCAACGCCCGGATGGTCGACGTCGGCTCCAAGCCGGTGAGCGAACGTCGCGCGCGCGCCCGCGCGCGAGTTCGCATGTCGCGCGAGACGGCCGCGGCGATCGTCGCCGGCAACGTGGCGAAGGGGGAGGTGCTGGGCACCGCCAGGCTCGCCGGGATCATGGCGGCCAAGCAGACCGCGGCGCTGATTCCGCTCGCACACCCGATCGCGCTCAGCTTCGTCGACGTTCGCGCGGGGGTGGACGTTGAGGGCGGCCTCGTCGAGCTGATCTCCGAGGTGTCCGTGTCGGCTGCCACCGGCGTCGAGATGGAGGCGATGGTCGCCTGTAGTGTCGCCGCGCTGACCGTCTACGACATGGTCAAGGGACTCGAGCGCGGGGTGGCGGTCGAGCAGGTCGTGCTGCTCGAGAAGACCGGTGGGCGCAACGACTGGCGCCTGGAAGAAGGCGGCTGAGCGTGCGTGTGGCGATCATCACGGTCAGCACGTCGCGGGCGGCGGGAGTGGGCGGCGACGAGAGCGGCGATCGCCTCGAGCAGTTCGCCGTGGGCATCGGCGGCGAGGTCGTCGCGCGCGAGGTGATCTCCGACGAGCTGGGGATGATCGCGGGGCGGCTGCGCCACCTCAGCGACGTCGATCAATGCGCGCTGGTGCTGACGACCGGCGGTACCGGCGTCGCCCCGCGCGATGTCACGCCGGAGGCGACACGGAGCGTGATCGAACGTGAGGTGCCGGGTATCGCCGAGGCGATGCGCGAAGCGTCGCGGGCGCACACCAAGCACTGGCTGCTCTCGCGGGGCGTGGCGGGCATTCGCGGCGCGACGCTGATCATCAACTTCCCCGGCTCGCCGCGGTCGATCGAGCAGGCCGCCGCGGCGATTGCCGATGCGCTGCCGCACGCCGTGGCGCTGATGGCGGATGTGCGCAGCGAGCACTAGCAGGTGAGCGGTTGGCGCTTGTGGCCAGGCGCCGGGCCGGCACCGGCGCGAGTTGCGCGGCTGGCTCCATGCTCGAGCCGTGTGCGCCACGCCGGACGAGCCCTTGCCGTGATCGCGCTCGCCGTGCTCCTGTGCGGCTGCGGCAGCTACACGAAGGCTGACTTCACCGCTCGCGCCAATGCGATCTGTGCGAGTACGGTGCGCAAGGTGCGCTTGATCGCGCCGCCGGATTCGGGCGACTCCGCGGCGCAGAAGCTGCGGGGGCTCGCGGGCTACCTGGCCGATGCGCTGCCGTTCGTGCGCGCGGAGTCGGGTTCGCTTCGGGCGCTGCGACGTCCCAGCGAGAAGGCGAGCGAGCGTGCCGCACTCGGGCGCTACCTCCGGGCGCTCGCCCGGGCGGTTGGCGAGTACACCGACCTCGCGGCGGCCGCGAAGCGAGGCGATAGCGGCGGGGTGGCGAGCGCCGAAGCTGCGCTGCGGGTGAGCCCGGTCGGCGCCGATGCGGCGACCTACGGCCTTCGCTCCTGCGCGACACCGGGCGCCACGGTCGGCGCGGGCGCCAGCGCCGGCTAAGGACTGGGCGCCGCGCCGTCGTCTGTCACGCTGCGGGCGAAGCGGGCGCCGCCGTCGATGCGCACACGCACGGTGTCACTCGGCCGGGGAGCAGGCAGCGGCGCCACGGTGTAGAGCCGTCCGCTGTCGAGCTCGAGTTCGAGGCGCACGCCGTCCTCCAGCGCGACGGCTCGCGTGACGCGGGCGCGCAGCGGGCCGGCCGGGTCGAGCGCGACGTGAGCAGGTCTCGTCAACAGCAACTCGCCGCCGTCCTGCAGCGATCCGTCAAACCCCAGGAAGCGGGCGACGAGCGCGCTCGGGGGTCGCTCCAGCAGGTCGCGTGGGGTGCCTTCCGCGACGAGCCGGCCACCGATCAGGATCAGCAGGCGGTCGGCGAGCGCCCATGCCTCGCTGCGGTCGTGGACGACGACGAGGGTTGCTCTGGCCTGCGAGCGCAGTGCGCCGACCGCGTCGTCGAGGAGCGTCGCCCGCGTCTCGGTGTCGAGGCCGCCGAAGGGCTCGTCAAGCATCAGGACGTCGGGGCGCACGGCGATCGCGCGAGCCAGGTGCACGCGACGGCGCTCGCCGCCGGAGAGGCTCGCAGCCTGGCGCTGGGCGAGGTGCTCGCCGCCCAGCGCTCGCAGCGCGGCGCGCGCGCGATCCTCGCGCTCGTGGCCGGGGACACCCCACCAGCCGAGCGCAAGCATCACATTCGCGAGGACGGTGCGGCGCGCGAGATCGGGCGCCTGGAGCGCGATCGCGACGCGGCCGGCGCGCTCGACCCGCCCCTGCGCGGGCGCCAGCACACCGGCGAGCGCGTCGAGCAGCGTGCTCTTGCCGGCGCCGTTGGGCCCGAGCAGGGCGACCAGCTCGCCGGCGCGAAGCTCCAGGCTGACGTCGGTGACGACCTCGCGCGCGCCGCGGCACACGCTCAGGTTCTCGCAGCGCAACAGCGCCGCATTCGCGTGGGACTGCTTTTCGCTCACGACGCCGACCGAAAGCGCAGGCGGATGCCCGCGCCCTGCTGCTGAAGCACGCCGACGGCGCACATCAGGACCAGGATCAGCGCGATCAGGACAATCCCGATTGCTACGGCGTCGTCGTAGCGGGCTGCGTTTGCCTCATACAGCGCGGCACTCGCGAGAGTCTGGTCGAAGCCGTACACGTTGCCGCCGACGATGACGATCGCGCCGACCTCCGACAGTGCGGACCCAAGCGCCGCGATCAGCGCGGCCATCACACCGATTCTCGCTTCGCGCAGCGCGAGTGTGGCGAGCTGGCGGCGGCCGGCGCCGAGCACGCGCGCCTGCGACAGGAGCCCCTGCGGGAGCCCCTGGATCGCCGCTGCGGTGAGCGCGACGACGTAGGGGAGAGCGAGGATCGTCTGCGCGATGAACACGGCCTGCTTGGTGATGAGCAGATGCAGCGAGCCGAGCGGGCCCTGCGGCACGAGGATGAGGAACAGAAACAGCCCGACCAGCACGGGTGGCAGGCCTAGGCTCGCGTTGGCCAGCACGTGCAGCGCGTGTCTGCCGCGGAAGCGCCCGAGCCCGATCGCGAGGCCGATCGGCAGTCCGATTAAGGCCGCAGCCGCCGTCGCGATCGCGGCGACCTCGACGGTGAAGGAGACGATGCTCAGCAGGTAGGGGTTCCCGTGCACGATGAGCGGCACGGCACTGCGAAGCTCCTCCCACAGCAGGTGCATGTCAAGGATCCTGCCGCCCGGGCGGGTGGTGCCCGGGCGACGCCGGGGCGGTCGGCGGCGAGCGGCGCGCCCGCGCGATTGTGCGCCGGCGGGCCCGCGTCAAGGCAGTCCCCGGAAGCGCAGCTGGATTCCGCTTGTGCGTTGCTGGAGCACCGTGAGCAGGCCGACCAGCACGAGGATGAGTGCGAGCAGCACGAGGCCGATCGCCAGGGCGTAGGGATAGTTCGCGTAGTCGTTGATCTGCGCGAGCACCGCGCTGGCGAGCGTCTGGTCGTGACCTGCGATGTTCGCGCCGACGATGACCACTGCGCCGACCTCGGAGAGCGCTGCGCCGAGGGCGGCGATCACGGCCGCGAACACGCCGATCTTGGCCTCGCGCAGCGCTAGCAGCGCGAGCTGGCGGCGCCCGGCGCCGAGCAGCCGCGCCTGCGCGAGCAGGCCGGGCGGTAGCGCCTGGATCGCAGCCGGGGTGAGAGCAACGATGTAGGGGAGGGCGAGAATTGTTTGCGCGACGTACACGCCGCGCAGCGTGAACTCGATCCGCAGCGAGCCGAACGCCCCGGCTGGGAGCAGCAGCAAAAGGACCCCAACGCCGACGATCACGGGTGGCAGCGCGAGGCTTGCATTGGCGAGGATGTGCAGCGCGCGTCGGCCGCGGAAACGCCCGAGGCCGAGCGTGAGCCCGATCGGCAGGCCGATCACGAGCGCCGCGGCGGTGGACACCACGGCCACACGGATCGTGACCCAGGTGACGGCGAGGATGTAGGCGTTCCCGCTCACGATCAGCGGGACCGCGCTGCGCAGCTCGTGCCAGAGATAGGCCACTCAGCGGCTCTTTTTGCGCGGCGCCGCCTGGACGTACACGAGCTCTCCGTTGGCGAGGCGGTAGACAATGCCGGCCTGAGTGCCCCGGCCGATCGTGCGCGTTCCGGGCTTCGGCAGCGGCGCGACGGTCTGGCCCGGCTGGACCACGATGATCTTGGCCGGCGTGGCGTGGAGGCCGTGACTGGTGATCGTGCCGGCCAGATGCAGGGAGGAGAGCGCCGCCAGCAGAAACGCGACGGCGAGGACGATCCCCAGATCGAACAGGTTGACAAGGCCGTCGAGCGGGTCGCCGGCTCGGTCCTCGCGGTTGCGGGCGTGCGGGGTGACCGAGATCATCGTGTGCTCACCGGCGCCGGCGGATCGCTGATGGCGGCGGCCACGTATTCGAGGTCGGAGAGGTCCTGCCCGTACATGCGGTCGCGCGTGAGCGAGAGTCCGAACGCGATCGCGCCGATCATCAGTCCGACGACGGTGACGCTGAAGGCCAGACGCAGGTCGTTGCTGAGCGTCGAGGTGTTGCCGTTGGCGAGCCCGGTGAGCGCGGGCGAGAGCGGGATGAGCGTTCCCATCAGGCCGAGCGCCGGTCCGACGCGGACGAGCAGCCGGGTGCGGTCGAGCCGTCGTCGCGAGCTGAAGTCGAAGTCGGCGAGCGCCTTGTTGAGCTCGTAGTCGCTCCCGTCCCGGCGCGCGTGAGCGGCGATGAACGCCAGCGTGTCGGCCATCGCCGCGCTGCGCGCGAGTCCGTGCAGCGCCGCCGCGGCGCCCCGGCGATCGTCGATCGCGAGCGCCTCCCGCGCCCGCTCGGCTCCACTCGAGAGGGCCGTGAAACGGCGCCGTCGCCGGCGCCGCAACTCGATCACGAAGCTTCCGAGTTCGAGGATCACCATGGCGAGGGCGAGCAGCGCGAGGATCAGCACGGGCACCTCGAGCACGCTCGCGACGTGGAAGATCGCCTCGTCGATGTCGTGCGAGCTCAGTGCGAGGATCGGGGAAAGTGAACGCATACTCGGGCGGGCCAGCCAGCGGGCCTCCGTCAGCTTCCGTGCAGCCGCGCGCCCAGGCGCCGTCGCCAGCGCAGCTCGCGCCCGGCGCCCAGGCTGAAGAGCAGGGTCACGACGAGTCCAGCGGCGAGCGCGGGGAGGGCGGAGGCGACCGCGCCGCGGCGCACAGGCGCTGCCGTCGCGATTGTCGGCGGGACTGCGTAGACGAGCGGGCTCGCGGCGGCCGGGAGCACCGTCACGCCTTCGATCAGCCGTCCCGTGACCCGTGCCTGGCGTGTTGTTGCGGCCATGTGGGTGGGCGAAGCGGTGGGCGGCCTCGTGAGGCGTGCGCTGGGCCGGGCGGCGTGACCAGGGGGCTGCGAGGCGTGGGCCGCCGCGCCGGCGGAGCCGCTCACCGCTTGCGGAGAGCTTGACGGCGCCGGGTGCCCGGAGTCGGTCGGGGCTGCTTTCGTGGAGGAGGCCCCGGTCGTCGCGCTGCTTGGCGCGGATTCGCTCTTGGGAGCAGGCCTCGGTTTGGCGGTGGCGGGAGCGCCGCTGCTCTGTCCGCTGCCGGCGCCCGGTGCGACGGGAGCGCTGTGGTGGCGGGGCTCCGCGGTTCCGCCGGTCGCGCTGCCGTTGCTCTGCTTGGGGCCGGTCGCAGGGGCGGATGTCTGCGACGTCTGGCCGTTGGAGGAGTTGGGGGTCGCAGATGTCGCGTCGGATCCGGGTGCTCCGACGGTGATCCTTGCGTTGGCGAATCCGAAGGTGCCGTCCTGGTTGTCTTGCACCTCGACTGTGACCTCGGCTTCGCCGGCGGCCCCGAGCGTCGCTTGCACGGCCTGCCCGGCGCCGTCGTTGCTGAACTGGACGCTGTCGTTGCTGGTCCAGCTGTAGCTGAGATTCGCCGGATCCGGGAGGGTTGCGCCGTTCGGATTCTCCGCGGCCGTGAGGCTCACGGTTGCCCCCGCCGTGACGCCGCCGGCGGGAACCCCGGTAATCGCGACCGAAAGGGGCGGAGATCCGCCCTCGTCGACCCAGATCGTGATCGGTCCGGGGTTGACCTGGAAGAAGTCGTACGCGTTCTCGTCGGTCACGCCGCCGTCGGGCCGTCGCTGCGGCCGGTAGTACTGCAGGACGTTCTCGCCCGGCTCGGCGATGATCAGAGGGACCTGCCCGGGGTCCTGGAAGTCGCTCGGGGTCGTCAGGTCACCGGCTGAGTAGAAAAGTGGCGCCTCAGGCCCGGTCGAGGGGTCCTGTATCTGCACCCAATCACCGGCGCTCAGCGTCTGGCCCAGGCCGCACGCCAGAATCGTGTAGATCGGCCACGTGTCGCTCGAGGTGGTGAGCGACTGGCTGCTGGAGGGGGCGACGGTGGTGAGCGTGCTGGTGGTGTTGGAATAGGGCACGCAGGCGGGTGTAGCCAGGAGCGTCGAGAGAGACACCGGCGCCACTTCGCTTGGGGATTGCTCACCGGGCTTGACGATGATCGCCGTCGCGATCGACTCGTCTGCCGAAGCTGCGCTCGCCAGGCATCCGAGCAGCCCCGCCGCGAGCACGATGAGCACCGCCAAGCGCCGCCCGGGCAGGATCCCGAGACGGCGGCTGGCGGTCCGGCGCTGTCTGTTCACACGAGTTCGCCGGGGCGTCACGCGGCCTAGTGTACGTCGATCGTGCTGAGCTTCGAATAGCTCGTGCGCTGCCCTGTCTGGACGTATTCAAGCTGCAGTATCCAGTGATATCCACGCCTCAGCTTGGCTTTGATCGTGAACGTCGTCTGGTCGATCTTGAGCGTCGCAGCGGCCAGCTTCGTGAACTTCGTGCTGCCGCTGCGCAGCCCGAAGAGCTCGACCCTTGCGCCCGTCGCGATCGGATCAGGGCTGATCGTCCCGGTCAGCGTGAGCTTCCCGGCGCTGACCTTGGCCTTGCTCAAGGTGACGCTCGACCCGCCGGCGTTATCGACGGTGACCTCACCCGTGGCCGTTGCGGCGAGCAGAGCTCCAGGATCGGTGTAGCTCGTCTCGAGTTGCCAGCTGCCCTTGGCCAGGGGGCTTGAGATCGTGTAGGAGCTCTGGCCCGCGACAAGCGGCGCCGCGCCGATCTCCGAGTAGCTTTTCGTCGAGCCGCTCGGGCGCGCCAGCAGCGCGACCGCCGCGTTGGCGTCTGGGGCAGCCGGCGCGATCGATCCTGAGACGGTGACGATGCCGGCACGCGCCGACGCCGAGGCGATCGACACCGATCCCTGCACGCTCATCGTGACCGCGGCGGTCGCGGCCGGTGAGAGCAGATCGCCAAACACCGGGCTGAGCGCACTGTTCTCGACCTGGGCGATCTGGCCCGTCGCGACCTGGTATGCGCCGCTCGAGGTGGGCGTGAACGTGATGCTGTAGCTGCCGCTCGAGTTCGTCGTCCCGCTGGCGACTGCCACCGGCAGTCCCGCCTCGATCTCGTCAACCGTCACCGTCTGGCTCGCCAGGGCCGGATAGCCCGGCTCCGCGTTCGTCAGCGTCCCGGTCACGGTCACCGGCGTGTCCGCGACATCGACGCTCGGGATGCCGGCGTCGGTGAGGCTTGGCGAGGCGTCGGCGACGAACGGCGGTCCGCCCGGGTCGGTCGTGTCGTCGAGGTAGGTCTTCAGCTGCGCCTGGAGCGCGGGAGAGGTGAGGAAGTTCACGAAATCCTCGGCGGCGGTCAGGTTGACCTGCTCGCTGGGTTTCGCTGGGTTGACGATGTAGGAATGAAAGTAGTTGATCAGCTCATCAGCTCCCCCTGGGGCAGAGGTGCTGTTGTTGCGAGTCAGGATCGCGAGGGTCGGGATCGCGCCAGCGGGATCGGCGCCGGAGGCGAGATAGTCGTAGGTGCCGCGGTCGGTCAGGACGTAGCACGAGTTTGCGGGGCTCGCGTACCCCGTGCAGGCGTTGGCGTCCACGACATTCGGGCCCTGCGTGACGCCGGTGGTCACATACCAAGTCGGCAGATCCCCGCTGGGCGGCAGTCCGCCGCAGGGCTGGCCACCGAGGCCACTCGCCGCCGACACGGGTGTCTCGCCACCGCCGTCGGCAGCGCTGACGGTGCAGAGGTGCAGGCCCGCCGGCGGGCTGGCCAGGCTGGCGACGAGGGCCCAGATCTGGTGCTCCTCGACGGTCGTGCCGGGCGTACCGCCTCGAGACACGAACGTGACCAGCGGCGTGCCGCCGCTGTTATATCCGGCCGCCGCGATGTCGGCGAAGGCCTGGACGATGTTGTTGGATCCGTTCGTGGCTCCGGCGGCCGACACGCCGGCGGGGTCGCCGGTCGGTCCGGCGAGCACGAAGTCGTTCGTGAAGATCGCGCGACCGTACTGCTCGTAGGAGTAGCCGCCGGCAACGAACTGGTTCTCCAGTGATGCGGCGTGGACGATCAGGACGCTCGCACCCACGGAGCCGGTTTCGGCGTCGGTGATCGCGGTGCCGCTGGCGGTTCCGATGTAGTGAAACGAGAACTGCGGATAGGCGCTGTGGAACTCCGGCTGGATCAGATTCGGGACGAGGCCGGAGTCGCTGACGTCGCTCGTGCCGACGACGGTGAGCGTCGAGGAGCTGTCTGCGCTCGCGAGCGCCGGGGCGAGCAGTTGCGCCGCGACGACCGCAACGACGAGGAAGGGCAGCGGTCGAAGGTGGCGCAGAGGGCCAGGGCGACCGGGAAGGTTTATTGGCCGCCAGAGGCGGCCCGGGAATCGGCTGCTGTGTCGTGTCATCGGCCCACTATATAAGCGCACTGCATATGTGGTCGCGCGCAGTCTTTGCCGACGTTGTTGCTTGCCGATCGATGTTCGTTGTCCGATTGCATATGCACTCCGCGGAACTCGATTGCGGCGCAGCTCTCGCGCGCCGGCGTTTGCCGTGGCACGCCGCGCGTTGGTCGCGAGTCCTCAGGCGGTTGGGGCTTGGCGCGAAACGCAGCAACCGAACGCGAGCCGGCGGCGTCGCCGGCGTCCACCTTGGTCTGGCATGCTTTGCGTGCGCATGTCGGAGACTCTGACGATGGGTGAAGCGGCGAAGGCGCTGGGTGTGAGCGTTGACACGTTGCGCCGCTGGGACCGAGCCGGGAAGATCACGACGCTTCGCGACGAGCGAAACCGCCGCCTGGTCGACCGGACGGAGGTGGATCGCGTTTCGGCGTCGCCCAAGCGCCACGCGACGCGGAGCAACCTCTCCGCCCGCAACCGATTCCCGGGTGTCGTGACGTCTGTCGAGGTTTCCGGCGTGATGGCGCTGGTCGAGATCGAGGCCGGTCCGCACCGGATCACCGCCGCGATCACGAGGGACTCCGTCGAGGAGCTCGGGCTGCACGCGGGTATGGCCGCGACGGCGACGGTGAAAGCCACCTCGGTGATGGTTCACACGGGCGCCTGAGCCGGCACGGGCCCAGCCGGGCTGCCGTCCGGTGTGTTGGTCGCGGCGCTCGAGCAGTATCGTTCGCGGCCGCTCAGATGCTGGACCGCAAAGCCCTCAACCACCGGGCGGTCCTCGGGCAGGCGGTGCTCGGCTTCCGGCCCGGCGCCGGCGCGCCGGCGGCGGTCGCCCGATGAACCCTCCCGAGATCACGGGGGAAGCCGACGTAGAGCTGCGCCGGCTGCTGCCGGACGTGGACACGCTCACGCAACGCCTGGCCGCGGTCGACTATCTGGTCGACGAGGGTCTCGCGACTTCGATGTTTCTGAGCGCGCGACTGCCGCAGCCGCTGCTGCTCGAGGGCGAGGCAGGGGTCGGCAAGACCGAGGCCGCCAAGTCACTGGCGAGGGTGCTGGACACGCCGCTGATCCGCCTGCAGTGCTACGAGGGGATCGACGCCGCCGAAGCGCTTTACGAGTGGAACTATCCGCGTCAGCTGCTGGCGATTCGGCTTGCGGATTCGAGCGGCTCGCGGCTCGGCGAGGAGGAGCTGTTTGGCTCCGAGTACCTCATCCGGCGCCCGTTGCTGCGCGCGCTCGAACACCCCGGCCCGCGGCCAGCCGTGCTTTTGATCGACGAGGTCGACCGTGCCGATGACGACTTCGAGGCGTTTCTGCTCGAGTTGCTCGCGGAGGCCGCGGTGACGATTCCCGAGATCGGCACGATCAGGGCGACGCACCCACCGATCATCGTCCTGACCTCCAACCGCACGCGCGACCTGCACGACGCCGTGAAGCGCCGCTGCCTCTACCACTGGATCGACTATCCGAGTGCGCAGCGTGAGGTGGCGATCGTGCGCCTGCGGGTTAGGGGCGCCTCCGAGACGCTTGCAGTGGCGGTCGCGAACGCTGTTTCTCGCATGCGCGAGAGCGACGTGCAGAAGCCGCCCGGCATCGCCGAGGCGATCGACTGGCTAGCGGCTCTCGACCTACTTGGAATCGAGCGCCTGGACGCCGCGGCCGTGGATCTCACGCTCGGATCGGTGCTCAAATACGGCGAGGACCAGGAGGTGATCCGCGCCGCTGGCCTCGAAGCGCTCGTGCGCGCCGGTGACTGACGCTGCCGCGCCCGCGGCAGCGTCAGAGGTCGACATGATCGAGCTCGATCTGCCGGCGCTCGTTGGGGCGTTCAGCCGCCGTCTGCAGGCTGCCGCCGTCCCGATGACGCCCGCCCGCGCGGCTGACCTCGCCCGGGCGCTCACGCTCGCGCGGCCGGTGACCCGCCGGCGACTGTACTGGACGCTGCGCGCCATGGCGGTGTCCGACCCGGCGCAGGCCGGGGCGTTTGATGCTGTCTTCCGCTCGGTGTTCGGTGGCGGCGACGGCCCTCAACTGGGGTCAGATGCCGCGGACGTGCAAACCGCAGCCACGCCGGCGCAGGAGCGGGAGAGGAGCGCTCGCACAGGGGTTCCGGCGCGCTCAGAGGCGTTCGCCCGCGGAGCGAATCTGTCGTCCACGGCGCCAAGCGCGCTCGGCGAGAACAATGACGCGGCCGATGTGGAGGTGCCCACGGCGATGGCCAGTGACGCGGAGCTGCTGCGAAGCAAGAGCTTCGACGCGCTCGAGCCCAACGAGCTCGCGCAGCTCTACCGCCTGATGTCCCAGCTGCAGCTCTGCACTCCGACGCGGCGCACCCGCCGCTACGAGAAGGGGCATCACGGCGAGCGCATCGACCTGCGCCGGAGCCTGCGCGCCAGCTTGCGTACCGGCGGCGACCCGATCCGACTCGCCCGCCGGCGCCGGCGCGTGGTCCCTCGACGCCTCGTGATGATGTGCGACATCTCCGGTTCGATGGAGCCCTACGCGCGCGCATACCTGCAGTTCCTGACCTGCGCGGCGGGCAGTGGACCGGGCGCCGAGGCCTTCGTGTTCGCCACCCGCCTGACGCGGTTGACGCGCTCGCTGGCATCCCGCAACCCGGAGCGGGCGATCCAGCGCGCCGCAGCCGCCGCGCCGGACTGGTCGAGCGGGACACGGATTGGCGATGCGCTGAAGGCGTTCAACGACCGTCATGGCCGCCGCGGCATGGCGCGTGGCGCCGTGGTCGTGATCCTCTCCGACGGCTGGGAGCGCGGCGACCCGATGCTTGTGGGACGCGAGATGGAGCGACTGGGGCGCCTCGCCCACCGGATCGTCTGGGTCAATCCCCGGGCGAGCTCGAGCGCATTCTCCGTCGCGGCAGGCGGAATGGTGGCGGCCCTGCCGTATTGCGATGCGCTCGTGAGCGGGCACAACTTCGAGGCACTCGCCGAGGTGGCGGCGGCGATCGCGGCGAGCCGCTCAGGCGGGCGAAGATCGCCTCGACGGCCTTGAGTACTGCTTTACGCTGATGTCATGAGCGTCGTGAGCCAGCAGCTGTCGGTCGGACTGCGCTGGGTCGCCGAGGATCGACGCATCGTCTGCGCGCTGCTGACCGACGCCGAGGGGTCCTCGCCGTTTCAGCCTGGAGCCTTCATGCTGATCGATGCCGACGGCGCAATCGAAGGCTCGATCACCGGCGGCTGCGTGGAGGCCGACGTGGTAGTCAACGCGCTCGAGATGCTGGCCGGCGACGGCGCGCCGCGGGCGCTTCGCTACGGAGTGTCTGACGAGGCGGCACACGAGGTCGGATTGATGTGCGGCGGCACTGTCCACGTCTTCGTGCATGAGCTGGCCGGTGGCGCCCGAGCAGCCAGTGCCGAGGCCTTCGATGCTGCGGCACGAGGGTTGGCGGCCGGGATTGCCACGCTCGTCGAGGGGGACGAGCCGGGGGCCAAGCTCGCAGTCGTCGACGGACGCGTGATCGGCAGCCTGCACGGACCGGAGCTTCTCGACCGGAGCGTGGCGCGCGATCTCACAGCGCTGAGCGAACGTGGCACGAGCGCGCTGCGCCATTACGGGCGAGCGGGTGAGGCGCTCGGCGGCGGGCTGAGTGTCCATCTGCAGGCCTTCCGGACGCCGCCGACGCTCGTGCTGGTCGGCGCCATCGACTACTCCGCCGCCGTCGCCGCGCTCGCGTCGGCGGCCGGCTACGAGGTCGTGATCGCCGATGCGCGGGAGGCGTTCGCGCGTTCCGAGCGCTTTTCGCGCGTCGCGACGGTGCACATCGGCTGGCCGGCGCCCGCCATCGACGAGCGCGAGCTTGGACCGCGCGACGGCGTGATCGTGTTCAGCCACGACCCGAAGTTCGACGAGCCGGCGATCGTCGCGGCGCTGCGCAGTGACGCCGGCTACATCGGGGCGCTCGGCAGCCGCCGGACCGCGAAGGAACGCAGTGCCCGGCTCCTCGCGGCGGGAGTCGATCCGCAGGAACTCGAGCGCGTGCACTCTCCCTGCGGGCTCGATATCGGCGCGGCTACGCCCGAGGAGGTCGCGATCTCGATCATGGCGGAGGTGATCGCGGCAAGATCCGGGCGCCGCGGAGAGGCCCTGATCACGACGGAGACCACGATCCGCCCCCGCTGAGCGCCAGCTGTTCGAAGGTGTCGATATCGGCGTCGCTGCCGAGCCCGTCGCACTCGACGAGCGCCACGGCGACGCCGCCCAGCAGCCGCCGCGCCCCCTCGTCGCCGCGCAGCTGCGCGACCTCCTCAAATAGCGCCCGCTCGAGCAGCACCGGATGGCCTGGCCGGCCCCGGTAGCTCGCGCGCAACGCGACGCTCGCCTCATCCCGCGTGGACGCCACGCGGTCGATCGCGCGCGGGTCGATCGCCGGCTGGTCGCCGAGCGTGATGACAATCGCCTCTGCGTGTTGCTCGAGCGCCGCAACGCCGGTCCGCAGCGACGCGGCCTGACCCTCCTCCCAGCCGGTGCAGATCACCGCCCGTGCGCCCTGCAGGTCGACCCTGGAGAGGATCTCGTCGGCGTGGGAGCCGAGCACTACGATCACCTCCTCCACGCGTGTGGCTTTGGCCATCGCGAGCAGGGCGTGCTCCAGCAGCGGTCGGCCCGCAAGCGTCGCCAGTTGTTTGGGCGAGCCGAAGCGCCGCGCCGAGCCTGCGGCCAGCACGAGTCCTGCGACAGTTGCGCTGCGGTCACGCGCGCCCATGTCGAGGAGTATCCGGTGGGCCCGCGGCATCCGCAAGCGCGGCCGCGCGCGCGCCGGACGCTCTCTCCGCGGGCCGCGTCGCTAGATTCACCCGCAGTGCCCGCCAACCCGCCCTCGCCGATGCGCCGCCCACCGCTGGATGGGGTGCTCGTCGCGGACTTCTCGCGAATACTGGCCGGGCCTTTCGCGGCGATGACGCTCGGCGACCTGGGTGCAGAGGTGATCAAGGTCGAGCGTCCTTCAGGGGACGACACAAGGTCATGGGGTCCGCCGTGGGCGCCGGACGGAACCAGCACCTACTACCAGGCGGTGAACCGCAACAAGCGCAGCATCGTGCTGGATCTGGGTGACGAGCGAGATCGCGAGCTGGCCGCTCGCCTGATCGAGCGCTCCGACGTGCTGATCGAGAACTTCCGTCCGGGCACGCTTGAGCGCTTCGGTCTTGGCGAGGAGACGACTCGCGCCGCGAATCCGCGTCTGGTCTCGTGCAGCCTTACCGGCTTCGGCTCCGGCGCGGGCGCGGCGCTACCGGGTTACGACCTGATGGTCCAGGCGGTCGGTGGCCTGATGAGCGTGACCGGCCAGCCGCAGGGCCCGCCGACGAAGGTGGGGGTCGCGCTGGTCGATGTGATCGCAGGGCTGTTCGCAACTGTTGCGATCCTCGCCGCCCTGGCCGAGCGCGAACGCAGCGGCATC
The DNA here is from genome assembly GCA_049517155.1 of Solirubrobacteraceae bacterium. Taxonomy (GTDB): domain Bacteria; phylum Actinomycetota; class Thermoleophilia; order Solirubrobacterales; family Solirubrobacteraceae; genus Palsa-513. The sequence goes on along the minus strand of JBEKSK010000002.1, from coordinate 20,033 downwards.
GGACAGCGCGCGGAGATTTCACTGCTCGGCTCGCTGCTTTCCGCGCTCGTCAACCAGGCGTCGGGTTTTCTCGGCGCCGGTGTGATCCCGGCGCGAATGGGCAATCGCCATCCGAGCATCGCTCCCTACGAGTCCTTCGCTGCTGCCGACGGCGAGATCGTTGTGGCGGTCGGGAATGACCGCCAGTTCCTCTCGCTCTGCCGTGAACTCGGCTGCGCGGCCCTCGCCACCGACGTGCGCTTCGCCACCAACGCGGCGCGCGTCGAGCATCACGCCGACCTGGCCGCCGCGCTGGAGCCGCTGATCGGCGCCCGCCCGGGTGCGCAGCTCGCGCAGACGCTGAGCGCTGCCGGGGTGCCCTGTGGCCCGGTCAACGACATCGGCGGCGCTTTCGCGCTGGCTGCGTCGCTCGGCCTTCCCTCGATCGTCGAGATGGCGGAGGGTGCCCGTCAGGTCGCCAGCCCAATCGCGCTGGATGCCACGCCGGCGTCATACCGCAGGATTCCGCCGGCGCTCGGCGCCGACGGCGATGCGGTGCGCAGCTGGCTGTGCGGTGACGACCCTGCGCCCGGCGGGGTCTGACCGCCCGCCGCGTCGCACCGGCGGGCGCGGACGGAATTCACGATTGAATATGGTCGGCGCGTGAGCCACACGAATCGACGCTGCGAAGGCGAGGAGATGCCGTGATGAGCTACTCAGTCGAGGACCCGTTCGGACTTGCCGGCGAGCTGAGCGACGAGGAGCAACTGATCGCCTCGACGGTGCGCGACTGGGTTCGCCGCCGCTTCCTGCCGATCGTCATCGATGCCTGGCGCGCGGGCCGGCTGCCGCCTGAGCTCGGCCCCGAGCTCGGGGAGCTTGGCGTGCTCGGCATGCACCTGGAGGGCTACGGCTGTGCGGGCGCCAGCGCCACGGCCTACGGCCGCGCCTGCCTTGAGCTCGAGGCTGGCGACAGCGGGCTGCGCAGCCTCGTGTCGGTGCAGGGCTCCCTCGCGATGTTCGCGATCCACGCGTTCGGCTCCGAGGAGCAGAAGGAACGCTGGCTTGCGCCGATGGCGGCGGGTGAGGTGATCGGCTGCTTCGGCCTGACCGAGCCCGACGCCGGCAGCGACCCCGCCGCGATGCGCGCCAGTGCGCGCCGCGATGGGGATGGCTGGGTCCTCAACGGGACCAAGATGTGGATCACCAACGGCAGCCGCGCCGGCGTGGCCGTCGTGTGGGTGGCGACGGTTGAGGGCATCAGGGGCTTCCTCGTGCCCGCGGGCAGCGAGGGCTTTCGCACCGTCGACGTCAAGGACAAGCTGTCGCTGGTGGCTTCGACGACGTCTGAGCTCATCTTTGAGGACTGCCGCCTGGACGCCGACGCCATGCTGCCCGGCGCCGACTCGCTGCGCGGCCCGCTGTCGTGCCTGAGCGAGGCGCGCTTCGGCATCGTGTGGGGGGCCGTTGGAGCCGCGCGCGCGTGCCTTGAGGCGGCGCTGGACTACACCGCGAGCCGGGTCGCCTTCGGTCGCCCGATCTCGGCGCGCCAGATCGTCCAGCAGGAACTGGTCGAGATGCACGTGGCGGTCAACAACGGGCTGCTGCTCGCAACGCGGATCGGGCGCCTGAAGGACGCGGGCCTCGTGACCCCCGAGCACATCAGCTACGGCAAGTTCTCCAACGTACGGATGGCCACCGACGTCGCCCGCCGCGCACGGGCGCTGCTTGGCGCCAACGGGATCACACTCGAGTACCCGGTCATGCGCCATCTCGTCAACCTCGAGTCGGTGCTGACCTACGAGGGCACACACCAGATCCATACGCTCGTGCTCGGCAAGGCCCTGACCGGCCACGCGGCGTTCGAGTAGGCGGTTAGGCGGTGGCGCGCTTCGTCGTGTACGGCGCAGGGGCGGTCGGAGGGGTGATCGGCAGCCGCCTGTTCGAGCACGGCCACGACGTTGTGCTGATCGCGCGCGGCGCCCATCGCGAGGCGATTGAGCGCGACGGGTTGCGCCTCGAGCTTCCCGACGGCGTGCTCGTGGTCCCGGTCGCAGTGGCCGGCGGTCCCGAGGAGCTGGACTGGCGCGCCGACGACGTGGTCCTGCTCACGATGAAGGGTCAGGACACGGCGGCCGCGCTCGAGCGCCTGGAGGCCGCGGCCGGGCCCGACGTCGCGGTGGCGTGCGCACAGAACGGCGTCGAGAACGAGCGCCTCGCCTTGCGCCGCTTCGCCGAGGTCTACTCCGTGGTCGTTCAGCTGCCCGCGACGCATCTGGTTCCCGGCGTGGTTGTGGCCCATTCCGCGCCGGTGACCGGCGCGCTGGACATCGGCCGCTACCCCGATGGGCCGGGTCGGCGGGCGGGCGAGATCGCCGCCGCGTTCGAGAGCTCGGGCTTTGCATCCGAGGCGCGCGAGGACGTGTCGCGCTGGAAATACGCGAAGTTCCTGCGCAACGTCGCGAACGCCGTTGACGCGCTGTTCGACCACGATCGGGGTGCTCCGGAGGTCCAGCGTCGTGCGCTGGCGGAGGCTGTGGCTGTGCTCGGGGCTGCGGGAATCGACTACGTTGGCGACGAGATCTACGAGCAGCGCTTCAAGCGCCTGATCACACTGCGGCCGGTCGCCGGAGCACCCCGCGGCGGCGGCTCCTCGTGGCAGAGCCTCGCGCGTCGCAGCGGAGTGATCGAGGCCGACCAGCTGAACGGCGAAGTCGTCCTGCTGGGCCGGCTGCACGACGTGGCGACGCCCGTCAACGAACTTCTGCGCCGGCTCGCCGTGGCGGACGCACGCGCGGGGGAGCCGCCCGGCCGGCACACGCAGGACGGGTTCCTGCAGATGCTCGAGCGCCACTGAGCACCAGGCGGGGAGGTTGACGGGGTCGCGCGACGGCGCCCCCGGACGGGCCGGTGCGGGGCATCGCTAACCTGAGGGGGGAGCATCTTCACGACCGCTAAAAAGGACTCGGCATGACCGCGAACCACCTGATCGTCACCGACGGCCACCCGACGCTGCGCCACGAGGAGCGGGCGGCGCTGGGTAGCCTCTTGCAGCGCGAGCTGATCGATCTGATCGAACTCGCGCTGCTCGGCAAGCACCTGCACTGGAACCTCACCGGGCCCGAGTTCCAGGCGCTGCACGAGCATCTCGATGTACTCGTCGAGGAGTGGCAGGCGCGGGCCGATGAGACCGCGGAACGCGGCCGGGCACTCGGAGTCGCCCCCGACGGTCAGGCGCGCACGGTTGGCACACAGAGCCGCCTCGCCGAAGTCGCGCCCGGCGAACTTCGCACCGACGCCGTGATCACGACGCTGATCGCGGCGCTCGACGAGACGATCACCGGCGCGCGCGAGCGGATGGAACAGGCGGCCGAGTACGACACTGTCACCGAGGATTTGATGATTGCGACGGTCGGCCTGCTCGAAAAGCAGCGCTGGATGATCGCCGCGCAGCGCTGAGATCCGCGCCGACCGGGGTGACGCGGGCGTTTCGCTCCCCTCGGTCGGCGGCAGTTCGGTAGCGTCGCGCCGACATGCGGCGAGGCGATCGACTCCGCGGCGTCCTGCGGGCACCCTGGATGCCGATCGCGGGGCTCGTGCTGGTATCTGTGGTCTCGTTTGCGGTCCGAGTCGCGTGGCTCAGTGATCCGTGTTCGGACCCGTGCCGTGGCCCGGCCGCGCACGGACTGATCTTCGACGAGGCCTACTATGTAAACGCAGCTCGGCGGATCGACGGCATCGCGGTCCCGGCCGGGCAGAACTACGCCGGCGATCCCGCCGGGCAGGATCCGAACTCCGAGCACCCGCAGCTCGCCAAGCTCGTGATCGCGGGCGCGATCGAGCTGTTTGGCGACGGCCCGTTCGCTTGGCGGATTGGGAGTGTGCTGTTCGGATCGCTGGCGATCCTCGGGATGTTCGCGCTGGCGCGCTCAAGCGGCGCCGGCGAGTGGTGTTCGCTGCTCGCCGCCACGCTGATGGCCTCCGACAACCTCCTGCTGGTTGCCGGACGAATCGGCACGCTCGACATCTACGTCGTCGCCTTCATGATCTGGGCGGCTGCGCTGTACTTACGCGGACGTCAGCTTGCCGGCGGGGTGGCGCTCGGGCTGGGGGCGACCGCAAAGCTTGTGGCTCCCTACCTGCTTGCGGTGCTGCTACTGGTCGAGCTGTTTCGCCACCGCCGCGCCGGCCTGCGAGCGGCGGCACGCGCGTTCGGCATCTTCGCCGCGGTCGCGACCGCGGTTTACCTCGGGGTGCTGGCGATATTCGACCGCATCGCGCCGCCCTACGACCCCCAGACCGGGCAGACGATCACGGGCGGGCCGTTCGCCCACACGGCACGGATGCTGAGCTACGCGGCCGGGCAGACGAGCCCCAACGGCCCCAAGGGCATCGCCTCCTATCCGTGGGACTGGCTGATCGACCTGAAGCCGATCAATTACCTCACTGTGACGGTCAGCTCCGGCAGCGCGCGCACCTGGACGGTCCACTTCCTCGGCTTCATCAGCCCGCCGATGCTGCTGTTCGCCATCCCCGCGCTGGTGCTCGCGCTGCGCTGCGCCTGGCGCGGCGGCCCGGACGTCGACATCGTGGCGGTCGCGTGGTTCCTGGGCACCTGGCTGCCGTTCGTGGCGCTCAGCCTGTTCTGGCAGCGGACGAGCTATCTGTACTACATGGTGATCGTGATGCCGGGGATCTACCTCGCCCTCGCGCGCGCCTTCTCGAGCTCCTGGATGCCGCGCTGGCTGCTGGGCGGCTGGCTCGTGCTGGTGCTCGCTGCCGCCGTGCTGACCTACCCGTTCCTCGCTTTTCCGGCGTTCAGTCTCTGACCGCGTGAGGACGGCGCACGCCGGATCGCGGAAGGGGGAAAATAGCGGCGTGTTTCGCTCGACTGGTGGCCCCTGGCGGCTCACGACCCTGTGTGGGCTGATGGCGGCGGCCGCGCTCGCCGGCGCCGCCGCGCCCGCCGCGTCGGCGCAGGTGGCTGTTGCGTGCGCCGGATCGACCACCTCGACGCTGGCCGCGATCGACGCGATGGTGGCGAACAACATCTACCGCGGCGAGATGGGGGGCACCGAGACGCGGACCGACCTCGGCCACATCACGACGGCGCCGGACCTGATCGCCGCCGTCGGGGCCGACAACGTCGCCGAGACCGCGAAGGCCGTGGCGAGGATCGTCTACCACCACTTCTGGCACATCGTGCGCCTGCGCGTTTACGACGCCGCCGGCCGGTTGCTGGCGGATGTCGGCGGCCCGTATGTGATCGCACCCGTTGACGGCGTTCTACGCTCCGTGACCGGCGCGCAGATCGGCACCTTCGTGATGTCGGTCCAGGACGACGTCGGCTTCACCAAGCTCGAGTCGCGAGCCCTCGGCAATCCGATCGGCATCTATGTCGGCGGCGCTCGGGTGGCGCAGCTCGGTGCGTCATTCCCGAAAACGGAGCCGTCCGGCGCTTCGCTGACGCTCGGCGGCGTCCTCTACGCGTCCGAGACGGTCACCTACGATGCCTTCCCGAGCGGCACGCTCGACGCCGTGATCGCCGTGCCGGCTCCCTCGGCGGCGCTGGCCGCCGAGAGCTGCGCGGCGGTTGACGTCAGCGAGATCGGGCGGGTGGCGGAGCGTCTCGCGCTGCGCTTCCATCCGCTGGCGGCCAACTACCCCAACTTCGTCCAGGTGGTCAATTCGGAGACCGGGGCGGTCGTGGTCGTGCGAATCGGAGAACGAGTGATCGCCGCCAGCGGTGGGCCCGGCCCGATCACGCTGCCAAGCCACGGAACGGTCAGCTATGAGGACCGCCTGTGGTCGGTGTTCACCTTCGCACCCACGCCACCGGCCAGGGTTTATCTGCTGATTGCGGCGCCTGGTTAGGCGCCGCGGGCAGCGATCGGCGCCTGGAGCGGGCGCTCAGTGTGTCACGCCGCCGAGGTGCGGATCGTGCACTGCGCGGGCGATCACGCCGGCGAACAGCTTCGCGCCGGCCGGGGTGGTGTGGGTGCCGTCGGCCAGCGATCCGGCGGCGGCGCTGGCGTCATACCAGTCGGCGATCGTCGCTTCGTGCCAGCCCTGGACGGCCTGCGCCAGCTCGCTGTTCACCTCGCCCTGCCAGCTGGTGTTCACCCTGACGTTGACGATGACGACCAGGGGGACACCGGCGAGAGCCTGCTTCAGGCGCTGGACGTCGGCGTAGTAGACCGGCCCGTTGTCGCCGATGTGAACGATCACCCGGCGTGGCAGGGAGCCCGCCGCGCGGTAGGCGAACAGGCGAGCAATCGTCTGCTCGGGTTGACGCGACACGACGGCGTCGATGTGCAGTTGCGAACCGAGCGCCGACTCCAGCGCGGCTGACGCACCGAGCATCACCGAGTCCCCGACGGCGAGGATCGGACCGGAGCGAGGGATCGGCGCGACGGGCTGGTGGCGCTTGCTCTGCGGCTTGGGGTGCTTGCCCGAGCCGCGGGAAGGCGGCGTCACCGCCGGGACGTGACCGGAGTGCGCGGGCAGCACGAGCTGCTTGGCGGCCAGCGCGGAGCTTGAAAGCGCCGCCCGCGAGAAGCCTGGCGGCAGCGCGGCGATGCCCTGCGGGGTCAGTGCGACAAGCGCCAGCAGCACGGACACCGCGGCGGCTGCGAAGGCGAACGGGGTGCGTGGCTGTTTGAGAATCCGGGGCCAGCGCGGACGCAGGCGGCGCAGCGCGCCGGTGCGGACCGGAAGCTCGATGTAGCGGTAGGAGACGGCGGCCGCCACGACGGTGCCCGCGGCCTGGGCCGGGATCAACACGCCGCGAGCGAGGTGCACGTCGATGCCCGGCCGGGTGAACACCAGGATCGGCCAGTGCCACAGGTAGATCCCGTAGCTGCGTTCGCCGATCCAGCGGGGGACGGCCCGGCCGAGCTGGCGCCCGAGCAGGCCCGCCGGGTGCGCGACCGTCGCCAGCATGACGGCGGCGCACAGCGCGAGGACGAGGAAGCCACCTCGGTAGAGGCCCTGGTCGTAGTCGTGCACCGCGGCGAACTCATAGATGACAGCGGCAAGCGCCACCAGCGAGACGGCGTCGAGTCTTCGCCGCGCCTTCGGGCTCGACCAAGCCGGCATCGCCGACGGCTTCCAGGCGAACGCCAGCAGCACCCCGACGAGCAGCGGCGCAGCGCGCGTGTCGGTGCCATAGAAGATCCTCGAGGTGTCTGAGCCCGGTACGTAAAGCGCCCACATCAGCGCCGTCGAGCCGACGGCGCCGATCGCGACGAGCGCGGGCAACGATCGGCGGCCGCGCAGCTTCATCGCAAGCAGGAACAGGGGGGGCCACACCAGGTAGAACTGCTCCTCGACGGCCAGCGACCACAGGTGCCTCAGCAGTCCGGGGCGTCCGAACTGGGCGAAATAGCTTTCGTGCTCGAAGATGAAGCGCCAATTCGCGACGTAGAAGATCGAAGCCAGCGCGTCGCCGCGCAGTCCGACGAGCTTGCCGCGCTGCAGCGTCGCACCGATCAGCAGGCAGACGGCGAGCAGCACGAACAGCGCGGGCAACAGGCGCCGAGCCCGGCCGGCCCAGAATCGGGCCAGTGCGATGCGGCCGCTGTGGTCGAATTCGGCGATCAGCAGCGAGGTGATGAGATAACCGCTGATCACGAAGAACACATCGACGCCGAGGAAGCCGCCAGGCATCCAGGAGACGCCTGCGTGGTAAAGGAAAACCGCGGCGACCGCGACGGCGCGCAGGCCGTCTATCCCCGGCATGCGGCGCAGCCGCGGCGCCGGTGCCGGCGCCTGGGGCGGGCTTTGCGGTCGCATCCGCCAAGTATGCGCAACGCGTCGCGAACGGTGCTAAGCCATGGCTTGAAAAGTGCTCAGCGCAAGCTATCTTTCGCGTGTTCGCGCGAGTAGATCGCGACACGCCTACCGAGGAGAGCCGAAAGCGATGGCCAGCGTTGCCGAACCCCTCCCCGCAACCCTCGCCCCGTCACGGCGCTCGCTCGCGATAGTGCCGGTCCGGGGCCTGCCGGTCGTCGCGGTCGTCGTTGTCGGCCTGGTCGTCGCGATCGCCACGAACAGCCAGTGGGCGCTTGACTTCTACCACGTCGCCGGCGGCGGACTGTGGACCGGTATCGACCTCTTCTTCGGTCTCGTGCTTGGCCCGATCATCGGGACGATGTCGATCCCGGCGCGAATGGAGTTCTCGAGCCGCGTGATGCCGAAGATGCTGCTGATCATGCCGACGCTCGTGACGATGACGCTCGGCTCCGGGTTCCAGCTGGCGCGTAAGCTCGGCAACCTCGCGCCCAATTCGCCACACCATCCGTGGATCGTGGCGTCCTACATCGTCGTCGGCGTGATGGCGACGATCGCGCTCGGGCTGCTCGAGCCGGCCAACATCGCGGTGCTGTTCGAGTTGCGCAAGCCAAACCCCAATGGCGCCCGGATCGGCCGTCTGATGAAGGTCTTCATCTTCACGGCCGGGATCACCGGTCTGATGCAGATTGCGACGCTCGTGATCATGACCAAGCTTGCGAGCAGCTGAGCGATGGAGACCCACGCGCCAGTGCAGGAGCGCCGGCTGCCACCGATCCAGCAGCTCGCCATAGCGGTTCTGGCACTGATCGCGATCGGCGGCATCTACACCGCGGCCCACCTGCCGCGCCACGTGCCGCAGGGGCCGGCGATCACACTGCTGGCAGCGGCCGCTGTGCTGCTGGCGGTCAACATCGGTCTACTCGCGCGCATTGACAACTTTGCCTGGGGCGCGTTCCGGCTCGTCAGCGGCTGGGTGTTCCTGGCCTACCTGGTGATCGCCGGGATGCTCGAGTACGTCTTCGTCTACGACCATACGCGCGGCACCCAGCTCCTGATCCTGAGCCTGATGCTCGCGGTGTTCGCGGTCGACATCCCGCTCCTGCTCGGCTTCAGCGTCGCCCGCTTTCAGGACGCTGAAAGCTGAGTGCGGGCGATCCGGGTGCACGGTCGCCGCTTCGGCCCGACCGTCGGCTAACCGGGTCTTAAGCTTTGGCGCGGCGTGAGGTGGATAGCCTCTGACGCCAGCGCGGGCCGCCCGGCGCGTGCCCCGGCGCAAGCCCCTCCTTCAGATCTTGGCAACGACCTCTCCTCGAGCCGCCCAGCCGGCGCGGCCCCCGCTGCTCCCAGCCGCCGCTGAGGCGATCGGCCCGCGGGTCGGGCGTCTGTGCCTCGCCGCGATCCTGGTGTTGAGCGGGCTTCTGGAGTTCGTGAAGCTGAGCCAGAACGGCTACGCGAACACGTACTACTCGGCGGCGGTGAAGTCGATGCTGCGCTCGTGGCACAACTTCTTCTTCGTCGCGGCCGACCCAAATGGTCTGATCACGGTTGACAAGCCGCCGCTGGCGTTGTGGTTGCAGGCGTTGAGCGCGAAGCTGTTCGGGTTCGCGCCGTTGAGCCTGATCGTGCCGGAGGGGATCTGCGCGGTGTTGGCGGTGGCGTTGTTGTATCGGATCGTTGCGCCGCGGTTTGGGCGGGTGGCGGCGTTGGTGGCGGCGTTTGTGTTGGCGGTGTTTCCCTCGTTTGTGGCGGTTTCGCGTGAGAACGCGGTTGATCCGTTGCTGATTCTGTTGATGCTTGCGGCTTGTGGTGTGGGGTTGGCGGCGATCGATTCGGGGCGGCTGCGGACGCTTGTGTGGTGTGGGGTGCTGGTGGGGCTGGCGTTCAATACGAAGTCGCTGGCGGCGTTGTTGGTGGTGCCGGGGATCGCGGTTGGCTATTTGGTCTGTGCGCCGGGGTCGTGGCGGCGGCGGCTTTGGCAGCTCGTGGTGGCGGGGGTGGTGTTTGTCGCGGTCGCTGTCTCGTGGTCGCTGGCGGTCGACCTGACCCCCGCCTCGGCGCGACCATTCATCGGCAGCACCTCCGCCAACACGGAGTTTCAGCTGGAGTTCGGCTACAACGGGTTCGGGCGCGTCGGGGGCCAGCAGGGCGGGCCCGGGTCGACCAAGACTTATCTGACGAGGGCCCAGACGCGGCCGCTCGTGCGTCCCGGCGTGAACGTCCCGCTGACGTCCTCCGAACGCCACTACATCGCGACGCACCGGCCGGTCGTGGTGCCCACCACGCCCGTGTCGCACACGACGGGACGCCGGCGCGCGATCTCGCCGACTCCGTTCGGCGGCCCGCGCGGCCCGCTACGGATATTTGGCGTTGGACTGGGCGGCCAGGCGGGCTGGCTTGTGCCGCTCGCGCTGATCGGCATGCTCGGTCTGGGCCTCGTGCTGCGCGGGCGCAGCGGCGACCGGCGCCTGGCGGGACTGTTCGTGCTCGGTGGCTGGTTCCTGGTTGAGCTTCTGGCACTGGATTTCTCGGCTGGGATCGTTCATCCCTACTACTCCTCGGCGCTGGGTCCGGGTCTCGCGGCGATGGCCGGGGGCGGTGCGCTTGCGATCAGCTCGCTGCTGCGCAGCGAGCGTACGCGCACGGCGCTGGGCGGCTACCTGCTCGCGGTGGCAGCGGTCGCCGGCACGCTTGCGGCGCAGCTCGTGCTGATCGCGCGTGAGGGCGATCCGCTGTGGTGGCGCGTGCCGCTCGTCGTGGCGTGCGTCGTCGCGGTGATCGCGATCGCGGCCGTTCGCCCGCGGGCCGGCAGGGCGCATGGCGTCGCCGTGGGCGCGCTGCTGGTCGCGCCGATGGTCTACTCCTTCAGCGTCTGGCTGGCCCCGGTCAGCGGAACGTTCCCGGTCGCCGGTCCATACAGCTATCCGGGCCACGGCGGATACGGCCTCACCGCCGCCGGCATGTCGGCCGATCTCGCGCTGATCAGGTTCCTGCGCAGCGAGGGCGAAACGCGGCCCTACGCCCTCCTCACCGTTTCCGCCGATCAGGCCTCCCCACTGATCCTGCTCGGCCTCGCGGCATCCGCCGAGGGCGGCTACAACACGACGGATCCGGCGCTCACCGGCGATCAGCTCGCCACACTCGTCGCGGAGGGCAGGGCCCGTTACATGCTGGTCTCGGGGATCTACTCCACGCGCGGGGGAAACGGCGCCTCGACCGCCGCGCGCCTGGTCTGCCCCGAGGTTCCGGCGAGCGCCTGGGCCGGGGGCATAACCAGCACCGGCAACTACCTGGTCGACTGCCGCGGCAAGGCGAAAGAGCTGCGCCATCCCTATCGCAGCGCGCGGGAGTTCCTGCGCACCCATCCCAGGGTCCACTACGCTCTCTGAGCGGTGGCGACAGATGTCAGCGGGCGCCTGATCGACGCCTGGACCGACGAGGTCCAGGCGACGATTGTCTATGGGCTGATCGCGGCGCGCGAGGCGGATCCTCGCCGCGCCGCCGTGCTGAATCGTCTCGCCGAGGTTGAGCGCTCCCACCGCGACCGGCTCGAGCGGCGGATGACGGAACTCGGGATACAGATCCCCGACGAGGCCACCGTCAGGCTCTCCGCCTGGCGGCGCCTGCAGGCGCGCGTGGCGCCGGTCGACCGCCTGCTCGCCCGCCAGGAGGCAATGGAGGCGGATATCGCCAGCGAGATCGAGGAGCGACCCACGGGCGATCCCGACACCGACCGGCTGCTCGAGCAGATCCGCGACGAGGAGGAGCAGCACACGGTCGCGCTCGGGCAGCTGCGCTCAGGTGCGCTGCCGGTGAGCGATCGCGCCGGGGCCGGCAGCGACGGCCCTCAGGTCCGCCTGACGCGGATCCTCGGGCGCGAGCGCTGGCACCGCGCCTCTGGCGGCTGGATCTCGGGCGTCATCTACGGCGCCAACGACGGGCTGGCTGCGGTCTTCGGCCTTGTCGCCGGCTTCTCCGGGGCCACCGGAGGGTCGCACCTCGTGCTGACGGCGGGGCTGTTCGGTGCGATCGGCTCGGCGCTCTCGATGGCGACGGGTGCTTACCTCGCGGAACGCTCGGTGGCGGAGGTTGCAGCGGCCAATCTCGCCCGCGAGCGCGAGGAGGTGCGCACTCACCCTGAGGAGGAGAAGGAGGAGCTTTCCCTCTTCTACCAGCTCAAGGGCCTCACGGTCGCCGAGGCGGACATGGTGGTCGCGCGTATCGCCGAGGACCCCGAGCAGCTGTTCAGGGCGGTCGCGATCGAGGAGTTCGGCAGCGCGGACGCCGAGCGCGGAGACGCGGTGCAGGCTGCGCTCGCCGGCGGACTCTCGACGGCCGTGGGCGCGATGGTGCCGGTGATCCCGTTCTTCTTTCTGCACGGTACGGCCGGCGTGATCGTGGCCGCGTCGGTCTCGCTCGTCGCGCACTTCGCGGTCGGCGCCGCGAAGTCGCTTTTCACGCTGCGCACGGCCTGGTCTGCGGGCATCGAAATGACTGCTGCGGGTGCCATCGTCGGCGGTGTGACCTTCCTGCTGGGTCTCGCGATCGGGACCTGAGCCGGGGCTTGTTGGGTTCGCTGCTTTGCGGGCGCAGGCTCCGGGCCGGCGGCTGTACCGCGGTGGTCGCGTGGAGCTGGACCGCCCTCGCGTGGGGGGTCGATGCCGAGCTGCCCTGCGCGTATGCGAGACTCGAGACAGATGGGTGACTGGACTCGGCTCCTACGGCGTCTGTGGCGGATGATCGCGCGCTGGCGCGCGCGGCGCCGCTAGCGTTACCGCGGCTCGGCGGTGCCGCCGCTCAGGACGCGCTCGAGCACGTCGACGACGTGGCGCTTGCGGGCTGCCGCGAACTGCTCGCCGGTGGCGTCCAGTCCCATCGCGGCGAGCATTGTGTCGTTGTGCTCGATCGGGAAGAAGCACAGCGCCACGACCGAGATCAGCAACTGCTCGGGGTCGACGCAGGGACCGGGCGGCGGCGGCAGCGAGCGAATGAAGCGCGCGAGGCCGCTTGCCACGGCGACGGAATGACGCGGTCCGGGAGCGAGGTGGCGGCCGGCTGCGAGCGCCTCGCGGCCCATCAGGCGCACGAGCGCCGTGCGCTCGCGTAGGAAGTCGATGTAGCCGTCGATCAGCAGCTCAAGCGCGGGCCGCAGACGGCCGCTTCGCTCGAGCTCCTCCGCGGCCCGCGTGGCGAGCGGCTCGAGGCGCCGTTCGCGCTCCAGCAGCAGACGCTCCAGCACCGCCTCGTAGAGCGCCTGCTTGCCGCCGAAGAAATACGCCGGCAGCGCGGCCGACACGCCGGCGCGCCGGCCGATTTCGCTCAGGCTCGTGCGCTCGTATCCACGCTGCGCGAACAGATGCTCTGCGGCGTCGAGGATCGCCTGTCGCGAGGCGGTGGCGTCGCGGTGGCGGATTCCCCGGGTGTGGAGCGCGGATGCAGGCACAGTGACCCAAGCCTAGCGTCTCGCCTTGACAACTAACTGTGTGAACAGTAAGTTCGCGCGATGGGCCAGCCGATAGCGTGGGTCGACGGTGTCTGGCACGACGACGCCGCGAACGCGAGCGTCTCGGTGCTCGACCACGGTTTGCTTTACGGCGATGGCGTGTTCGAGGGCATCCGCTTCTACGCCTCGACGCCGTTCCTGCTGGCGTCGCACCTGCGCCGGCTGATGTTCCCCACGGCGACCGAGAGCTCAGCGAGCTGTGCTCGGACGCGATCGCCCGGTTCGGCGAGCCCGACGGCTACCTGCGCCTGATCGTCACGCGCGGCCGCGGCATGCTCGGAGTCTCGGCACACACCTGCGAGCGCCCGACAACGATCCTGATCGCAGCCTCGCTCCAGCTCTATCCGCCCGAGCTGTATGAGCGCGGCGTGGACGTGATCACCTCGAGTCTGCGCCGCGCCGCTCCCGACAGCGTGCCGCCGCAGATCAAGTCCCTGAACTACCTCACCTCGGTGCTCGCGGCTGCGGAGGCCCGCGCGCGCGGGGCGCACGAGGCACTGCTGCTCAATGGCGCCGGCGAGATCGCCGAATGCACGGCCGACAATGTGTTTCTCGTGGGCAGGGGAGTGGTCAGCACGCCGCCGGTGTCAGCCGGCGCGCTGGAGGGCATCACGCGAGAGCACGTGATCGAGTTGCTGCGCGGCGACGGGATCGCGGTGGCGGAGCGCACGCTCGTGAGCGCCGACGCATGGACGGCGGCAGAGGCGTTTCTCACAGGGACCGGCGCCGAGGTTGTCCCGGTCGCGACCGTCGACGGCCGCCGGCTCGCCGCGCCGGGTCCGATCACGCGCCGCGCCCAGGCGCTGTTCGCGGCCTCGCTGCCGAGCGTGGGCGCAACCGCCACGCTGCGCGCGTAGTCGCGGCTCGCGCGCGCAGCGCGCCGAGGCGACGCTCGCGCGAGCATCGATAACGTGCGTGCGATGCTGCTCGGCGTCGACGTGGGCGGGACTTTCACGGATGCGGTCGTGGTCTCGCCGGCCGGGGAGCTCCACACGGCGAAGACGCTCACCACTCCGGCCGATGAGGCGGTCGGCGTGATCCGGGCGGTCGAGATGGCGTTGGCCGCCGCGGGCGCCACGGCGGCCGAGGTCTCCGCATTCGCGCACGGCACGACGGTGACGACCAACGCGCTGCTGGAGGGGCGCGCGGCGCGCACGGCGCTGGTCGCCACCGAAGGATTCACCGACCTGATCGAGCTGGGCCGCCAGGCGCGCGCCGACCTCTACCGGCTCTGCGCCGCACATCCGCCGGCGCTCGCGCCGGCGCATTTGCGCTTCGCGGTCCAGGAGCGGACCGGTCCACACGGTCCGCTGCGCGCACCGGCAGGGCTTCAGGAGCTGGCGTCGGCGCTCGCCGCGGCTGGGGTCGAGGCGATCGCCGTCGTTCTGCTGCACGCCTCCGCGCACCCGGCGCACGAGCTCGAGGTGGGGGAGGCGCTGCGCCGCCGGATGCCCGGCGTCCACATCTCGCTCTCGCACGAGGTCAGCGCCACACCGCGCGAATACGAGCGCGGTGCGACGACAGAGATCGACGCGGCGCTCTCTCCGCTGCTGCGCCGGCACCTCGCCGCACTCGCCGATCGCTGTACTGAGGTTGGGCTCCCGCCCGTCGCGGTGATGCAGTCGTCGGGCGGTCTCACAAGCGCGGCGCGGGCCGGCGCACACGGGGCGCTGACGGTTCTCTCCGGCCCGGCCGCAGGCGCCCGGGGAGCCCGCCTGGTCGCTGCGGCGGCGGGCGCGCGCGACGTTCTCTGCTTTGACATGGGCGGCACTTCGACCGACGTCTGCGCGATCGACGGGGGGGAGGTTCGTGAGACCTACCTTCGCACGATCGCGGGCCGGCCGCTCGCGCTGCCCAGCCTGGACATCGAGACGGTCGGCGCCGGCGGCGGCTCGATCGGCTGGTGTGACCCGGGCGGCGTCCTGCGCGTCGGCCCGCGCTCCGCCGGCGCAGTACCCGGGCCCGCGGGCTACGGGCGCGGCGGAACCGAGCCGACCGTCACCGACGCGCATCTCGTGCTTGGACACCTGCCGCGCGACGGAGTGCTCGCGGGCGGCGTGCGCCTCGATCACGGGCTGGCGCTGGCCGCCGTCCGGCGCCTCGCGCAGGTGTTGGACGTGGAGCCGCTGCGCGCCGCCGAAGGCATCGTCGAGGTTGCGAATGCCGAGATGCTCCGGGCGATGCGCGCAGTGACGGTCGCTCGGGGCATCGACCCGCGTGACTACGCGCTGATGGCGTTCGGCGGGGCGGGTCCGTTGCATGCGACGGCGATCGCGGAGGAATTGGGCATCCGCCGGATCCTCTGCCCGCGGGCCAGCGGTGTGCTCTCGGCGCTCGGGCTCGCGGCGGCGGCGCCGCGCCGCGATGCGACCGCCGCGTTCGACGCCGCGGCGGTCGGGCCGCTGCGGGCCCGCGCGCGGGCCGAGCTCGGCAGCGAGCCCTTCGCTGAGCGCGTGCGCTACTCGCTGCGCTACCGTGGCCAGTCGTTCGAGCTGGCCGTCGACGCCCCGCCGGACGCCGACGCACGCCTGCTTCGCGCGCGCTTCGAGGAAGCACACGAGCGGGCGTACGGGTACCGCGAAACAGGCAGCGAGATCGAACTCGTCACGGTGACGGTTTCGGTTTGGGGCGAGGCGCCGTCATTTGCGCCCCGCGCCGCCAGCTCGCAAGCTAAGCGGGCGCGCACCCGCATGCGCCTTGGCGGGCAGGAGCTGGAAGCCGCGCTGATCGCGGGCGATCCGGCGCCCGGCGAGCGCATCCCGGCCCCAGCGATCTGCGCGCTGACCGACTCGACGCTGCTAGTTACGCCGGGGTGGACTGGGCTGGTCCTGGCCGACGCGACAATCGAACTGACCCGCACATGAAAACCGCAGCGCTGACGGGCGACGACCCGATCGGCCTGCCGGTAACCATGGGTGCGCTGCATGCCGCGTGCGAGGAGATGGGTGCGCTGCTGATCCGGGCTGCGCACTCGCCGAACATCAAGGAGCGCCACGATGCCTCGAGCGCCCTGTTCAACGCGCGCGGGGAGATGATCATGCAGGCCGAGCACATCCCGGTTCACCTCGGCGCGATGCCTGCCGCCCTCGCCACCGTGCTCGAACACGACCAGCCGCCGGGGCGCTCGTGGATCCTCAACGATCCATTCGCCGGTGGCACGCACCTTCCGGATATCACGGTCATCAGCGCCGCTCACCTCGACGGCCGGCTGATCGGCTTCGCCGCGACGCGAGCGCACCACGCGGATGTCGGGGGGAGTACGGCCGGTTCGATGCCGGCGGATAGCCGCACGCTGGCAGAGGAAGGCGTCCTGATCCCGCCGCAACCATTCGCGCAGGCGCAGATCGAAGGGCTCGTCGCACCGATGCGCCAGCCAGCCGAGCGTGCGGCTGACCTGCGCGCGCAGCTGGCGGCGAACGTGATCGGCGCGCGATCGCCGCGCTGGGCGACGGGGTCCGCGAGGCACGCGACGTCATTGAGGCGCCAGGCGGCGATCTCGAGTTGCGCTTGCGGGCGACGGTGTGCGGCGCGCGCATCGTGCTCGACTTCGCACAGAGCGCCGGACAGCATCCGGGCAACCTCAACGCTCCGCTGGCGGTGACGCGTTCCGCCTGCTACTTCGCGATCCGCGTACTGACCGATCCGGAGACGCCGCCCAATGCCGGCGCTTACCGGCCGATCGAGATTCAAGCGCCCGCCGGCTCGCTGTTGAACGCGCGTCGCCCGGCTGCGGTTGCCGCCGGCAACGTCGAGACCTCCTCACGTGTCGCCGATCTCGTGCTCGGCGCGTTCGGCCGGGCGCTGGGGCAGGGAACGATGAACAACCTGACGCTTGGCAACGCCGGCTTCTCCTACTACGAGACGATCGGCGGCGGCCAAGGCGCCTGCCCCGACGCGGACGGGCCGAGTTGCGTACACGTCGCGATGAGCAACACCCTCAACACGCCGGTCGAGGCGCTCGAGCGTGCATTCCCGCTTCGCGTCCTGCGCAGCGAGCGCAGGCGCGGCTCCGGCGGGGCTGGGCGCTTTCGCGGGGGCGACGGCATCGTCCGCGAGCTCGAGGCGCTCGAGCCGATGCAGTTCTCGCTGATCGCCGAGCGCCGGCGTCATGGTCCGCGAGGCGCGGAGGGAGGGGAGGACGGGGCGCTCGGCCGCGACACGCTCGACGGCGAGCCGCTCGGCGCTAAATCAACCGGGACGATGGCGGCCGGCTCGCGGCTGCTGATCGAGACTCCAGGCGGCGGCGGCTGCGGGCGTGATGGTCAGCACCGGGCGACGCCCCGGCCGGAGGGCGCAACCGACGCGGCAGAGCGTGGTGATCGCTGATGTGCCGCCGGCGGGCGACGCGTGGGGCAGCTCAGCCCGCGACCCGCACCGCGGGGGGATCGGCCTCGGCGGTCTCGTCGCCGCAATCGTCGCGCGAGTGCTCCCCAGGTGCGCCCGCGACGCGCAGGGCATCGTCGCTCGAGGCGGGCTCGGCTCGTCCTTCTCCGATCCAGCGTTGCAGCACCTCGACCAGCACCCGGGAGCGCACGGGTTTGGTGATGTAGTCGTCCATGCCGGCGTCCAGGCATCGCTCGCGGTCTCCGGTCATTGCATGCGCGGTCATCGCGATCACCGGCGTATGGCGCCCGCCGGCACTCTCGCGTCGGCGCAACTCGCGCGTTGCCTCGTAGCCGTCCATTCCGGGCATCTGGCAATCCATCAGGATGGCGTCGAAATGCCGAACGTCGAGCGCCTCGAGCGCCTGCAGCGCGTCATCGACGAGCAGCGTACGGAAGCCTGAGCGTTCGAGCACGCGTCCTGCGACGATGCGGTTGACCGGGCTGTCCTCGACCACGAGCACGATCGCGGGGGCGCGGCCAGCGGGGCTGTCTGCATTGCCTGGCGAACCCGGCGCGCTCGCCTCAGCCGCCGCGACGGTGATCGGCTGCGAAACCGGTGTGCCCGCCGCCTCGCCGGCGCGGGCGCCGCGAGCCGGCGGGTGGTTGGCGGCGATCGTCGACCGGCCGCTCATTGGCGGTCGCGGCGCTGCCGTCCGCCGCGCGGCGGCGGCCACCACTGCGCCGTCGCTCGGCGCTGCCGGCGGCAGCGCCAGTTCGAACCAGAAGCGGCTGCCGGCACCCGGCTCGCTCTCGGCCTCGAGTGCGCCGCCCATGAGCTCGACGAGTTCCTTGGCGATGGCCAGTCCAAGCCCGTTGCCGCCGTACACGCGGGTGGTGGAGACGTCGGCCTGAGTGAACGGCTCGAACATGCGCTCCAGGGCCTGAGGGTCGATTCCGATGCCGGTGTCGGCGACCTCGAAGCGAACTCCGTCGGTGCCCGGGCCGGCAACCTTGCGAAGGCGGACCGTGACGGACCCGGCGGTTGTGAACTTGGCGGCGTTGGAGACGAGGTTCATCAGCACCTGGCGCAGGCGCGAACCGTCGCCGCTCACCCGGCGCGGCACGTCCGCGGCGATTTCTATAGCCAGATCGACTCCCTGGCTTCGCGCTTGCAGCGCACCCGGCGCGCATGCCTGGTCAACGGTGTCGCGCAGGTCGAAATCGACGTGGTCCAGCTTGAGACGGCCCGTTTCGATCGTGGAGATGTCGAGGATGTCGTTGATGATCGCGAGCATGTGCTCGCTTGAGCGGCTCACCTGCTCGGCGTAGGTCCGCTGCTCATTGTTCAGCGGGGTCTCGAGCAGAAGGTCGTTCATGCCGATCACACCGTTCATCGGTGTTCGGATCTCGTGGCTCACGTTGGCGAGGAAGGCCGATTTCATCTTCGAGGCCTCGATCGCCTCGTCGCGGGCGACGCGGTAGGCCTCGTTCAGCTCGAGCAGGCTCTCCAGACGCTCGCGACGCTCCCGCGCGAACATGGCCACGAGCCCCAGCAACGGGAGCAGCGCAAGGGGGGCGAGGGGGGCGCTGTGAAGCTCGTTGGCCACCAGCAGACCAATTCCCGAGAGCCCGGCGTCGACGACGTAGACCCAGCTGTCGCCGAGCTGGGCGGCGAGCGTAGCGCCGCGGCCGAGCGCGAAACGCAGGCCCGACACCCCGAAGTCCACGACGAACTGGGCCGCGAGCGCTCCGACCAGCAGCGCGGGCGAAGCCCTGGCCGGCGCGACCCTCGCGATTGCGAACACGAACGCGGGTCCGATCGCGAACCATGCATTGCCAAAACTTTGGCCGAGCCGGCTGGCTCGCGTCTCACCCGTGATGATCTCGGGCAGACGGGCGAGCGCCATGGCGGCGGCGACGGCGATTGGAACGAGCGCGACGGGCATCGCGAACAGCAGCGGGACGTAGGCGAGCTGCGCCGGCACCGTAAAGCCAAACGGGGTGTCCACGCGGACGCGCAGCGCAGCCACGAGCACAACGAAGCACGCGATCGCAGCGGTCATGCCGAAGCCGTGTGGCGGCGCTAGAGCCCACACGCCCAGCACGGCGGCGATGAACCCGCCGCCAACGAGTGCCTCGACAAGTCGCTCGCGCACCGTCATCCGCGCGCCTGGCTCCTGCAGCGTGTCAGCGATGACGGCCTGAAGCTCGAGGCTGAGCTGGCCCAGCATCTCGAAGGTATCGACGGATCCAATGGCGATCTTTACGGCCGTCGACGATCCTCGTGGTGGCCGGCGGACGTCATTCGGCGGCGTCTGGGCCTAATCGTTGTGGGACGCCGGTCGCCCGGGACCAGGCACGATCACGTCGGCGGGACGGCGCCAGGGGTGTCGCGGAAGTCTGGGATCGGGGCCGGCTGGGCAAGCCGGCCCCGA
>JBEKSK010000001.1:0-32834 GCA_049517155.1 Solirubrobacteraceae bacterium | reverse complement strand
CGATCGCGCCGTGGCGGTCCGCCACCGCCACCGAGTCGTCACTCGACCCCGTGTCGACGACGACGATCTCATCGACAAGGCCGCTCAACGACGCCAGACAGGCGTCGAGGTGGTCCGCCTCGTCGCGGACGATGATCGCGGCGGAGAGCAGCAAAACGATGCGCGGCCCGCTAGCTGGGCGGGCGCCTTGGCGGGCGCCGAGTCAAAGCTGCCTGCGGGCCGCGCGTTCTGGGCGTTCTTCGCTAGCTGGGCCTACCTGGCTTGCCGCAAAGCGCCTCGGCGAACTCCTCGACCTCGAGCAGGAACGAGTCCTCGTTGGTGGTCTGGTTGTAGTTGCGGATCAACACCTGTTGCTCGGTCTGATTTGAGTTGCACCAGGGCAGCAGCGGCCCGAGCGGCGAACCACCGTGTGGTGGTGACGCGGACGCCACTCCGCCCATTGCGAACGACGCCACCACCGGCGTGGCGAAGGCAGTGCCGATCAGCATGCGGCGAAGGAAGGCCCGGCGCCCGATGCCGGTTTCTTCCGCTACGCGGTCGAGTTCGTCAGCCATGACTTGCACACTCCCGAGATCGTGTTTGGGTTGCGAAAAACTAGCAGGCGAGGGCGCGGATTGCACGCTCGGCAGCTTCCGGATCGCCAACGCTCAGCCGGTGCCCGCTGGCGGAATGCAAAAGCGCTGCGAATGCCCCAAACACGTCTGGTGAGCGCTCTCTCCCCGGCGCCAGCGCCGAGGCCAGTTCAGCGAGCAGATCGCCCCCCGCGCACGGGCGGGCGCCGGCCTGCGTGCCGGTGCGTTCGAGTACCACAACATGGTCGGCCCGGGCTATCCGCAGCTGCCATGGAAGACCGAGCGCTCTGGCGGGGTCAAGCAGCGCCGGACCGCCGGCCCGCGGCAGTTCGGACGCGATTGGGGCGAGCTCCGGGACAAGCTCGCCGGCGTCCTGCGGCAGCACCAGCGGCCGCGGGACCGCGAGCAGCTGCCCGTGACGAAGGAGCACACGGTCATCGCCCTGGATCGCCGCGCCCCGCAGGCCCAGTCGCAGCGTCAGGATCGTCTTGCCGGCGCCCGGAGGGCCGAGCAGGAGCAACCGGCGCTCGCCCACGTCCACCAGCGCCGCGCGCAGCATCAGCCATCCCTGCAGGTCGGCCAGCTCGAAGGCGCGGCGGTGCGAGCGCTCGTGGATCGCGGCGCACGCCTCCTTGGCGTCGCTCGCGAGCGCGAGCAGGTCGCCCTCCTCGCTGATCTCCAGGGCGTCCTGGCCGGCCTGAACCTGATAGCGCTGCGTGCGAGCCGCGGCCATCGGGTGTTGCGCCGACGCGAGCAGGCGCTCGAGGTCTCGGACCAGCGCCGGCTCGTCGGTCTCGACGGTGACCGCGTGCCACAGGAGGCGGAAGCGCAGCTGCGTCGCTATCGGATCAGGCCCTCACCGCGCAGCTGCTCCAGGCAGCCGTCGACCTCGGGCGCCGGTGGATCGGCGAGCTGGAAGATGCGCGCGACGAGCTCTGCGATCGCCGTGGCGTCGTGCTCGCCCGTGCAGAGCGTGAAGACGAGCGCGGCGGTTCCGTTGAGGTAATGGACGCGCTCGGTCGCGGGGTCGAAGATGACAAGGCCGTCTTCGACCTCGTTCACGTCGAGATCGGCTGCGGGCTCCGGGGTGTTCTCGCTCAAGTTGTCTCCTATGAAGCGGCGGCTGGGTGTGCAGGGCGCTCGCCCTGCACCAGGTCGCAGACCTGCGGCGCGACGACAGTCTGCACATAGCGCGCCCCGAGCGTGCGCAGGGCCTGCTCGGCGAGGCTGGCGCCGAGGCTGGGATCGTCCAGGAGGGCAGCGACAGCGCCGGCGAGCTGCTGCGGCGATTCACCGAGCATGACCTCGCGTCCGTCCCGCACCGCGAGCCCGGCGACGGCCAGTGGCGTCGCCACGACCGGGCGTTGCTGGGCGAACGCCTCGAGCACCTTGATCCGCGTGCCGCCGCCGTGCAGCACCGGCGCTACAACGATGTCGGTCGCCCAGTAGTGGGGTTCGAGCTCCGCGACCATTCCGTGCACGCGTACGCCCGGGGCGCGCAGATCTGCGAGCCGGCCGTCGTCGCGGCCGACCAGGTCCAGGCTCGCCTCGGGATGGCTGCGGCGGACGAGCGGGAGCACGTGCTCGACCAGCAGGTGCGCGGCTTCGACATTCGGGCCGTAGGTCAGGTTGCCGACGAACAGCAGCCGCCCGCCACCCGGCGGCGCTGGCGGCGCGATCGCCGGCAGCCGCACGGCGTTGGGGAGGGGCACGACCGCGGTCAGGCCGTACCGCACCGCGATCGCCCGCGCCTCGTTGCCGGCAGCCGCACAGACGACGTCGGCGTCGGGCAGCCACGCACGGGCGAGTCGCGCAGCGGCGTCGGCGTCCTCGCCGGCTCCGATCGAGCGGGCGTAGGCCTCGTCGTCGTCGTCGAGATCGACGATGACCGGGCGCACTTCGAGCAGGCGGGCGAGCGTGGCGCCAAAGGGGAGGAGGTAGCCGCGCATGACGAAGACGGCGCGCGCACGCCGCCCGCCCGAGCCCAGCGCCGCGAGCGCCTCGTGCGCGAGCGTCGGCGCTGCCGCGCTGACCAGCGCGCTGAGCGGAGCGCTCGCCGCAAGGCGGCCGCGCAGCGTCGGGTCGGCGAGCTGGCGGGTGAGGTGGCTGCGCGCGCTGGCCTCATCGACGGGCGCGATCACCGTCACCGCGTGGGCCAGCCCGCCGGCCCACGCGCCGCTCGACGCAGGGCCCGACACCGGCACGATTACGAGCTCGACCGGCCAGCGGCCGGCCAGGGCCTCGAGCAACATGCCGGCGCGCATCGCCAGCCCGTTGCCGCTGCGCGCCGGCGCCAGCGGTACGACCAGTACGACCGGACTCGCCGCGTCATCGCCGACCCGCGCCGCTGCTGCCGCCGGCTCGCTAGGATCCGCGCCGAGCACCTGGGGCAACGCTAGCCGTTCGTGTGCACGCACGCAAACGAGGAGGAGCCACGATCCCGCGTCTAGCCCACT
This sequence comes from Solirubrobacteraceae bacterium, assembly GCA_049517155.1. GTDB lineage: Bacteria > Actinomycetota > Thermoleophilia > Solirubrobacterales > Solirubrobacteraceae > Palsa-513. The sequence goes on along the minus strand of JBEKSK010000001.1, from coordinate 29,806 downwards.
TCGTGTTCGGCCTCAAGCGACAGGTCGAGCCGCTTCACCTGGTCCACTACCTCGCGCTCGCATCGTGCCTCGAGGTGGTGGCGCCCGATGAGCTGCACGTTCACTGCCACGAGCTGCCGTTCGGCTTCTACTGGGACCTGATCCGGCCGCGTGTGCAGTTGCACCGCGTCGAGCCTGTCGAGCAGATCGCGAGCCACTCCTACCGTGACGCGAGCGGGCACTACGCCTACGCCCATCACGCCGACTTCATCCGCCTCGATGTGCTCGAGCGCTGGGGCGGCCTGTACGCGGACATCGACACGCTGTTCCTGCGAGCGCCGGCCGAGGAGTGCTGGAGCGCGCCGGCGGTGATCGGGCGCGAGGCGGACGTTCTCGACGCCAGCGGGCGCTCGCACGGCTCGCTCTCCAACGCGCTGCTGATGAGCGCCCCGGGCGGGGAGTTCGTGCGCGTCTGGCGCGAGCGAATCGCCGCGGCGTTCGACGGCTCCTGGTCCGCTCACAGCTGCCTGTTGGCGTACGATCTCGCGCAGGAGCTGCCCGGATCTGTGCGTGTCGAACCGCGGCGCGCATTTCATGCGTTCGAGCCGACGCCTGAGGGACTACGGCGCCTGCTCGTCGATCCGCCGTGCAGCCTGGATGGCGTGTCCTGCGTTCACCTGATGGCCCACCTGTGGTGGCGGCGCGGACGGCGGGACTTCATCGACCTGCACGCGGAGGTGATCACGGAACGCTGGATCCGCGAGGCCGACACGACCTACGCGTTGGCCGCACGGCGCTTTCTGCCAGATCACGGGGTGTTCTAGCGATGGCCGCGGGGACTCGCGCAGCTCTGCGCTACGTCGCCGAGAGCGGTTCGACCGGCTACGCCATCGCCGCGGCCCGGCTGGTGGCAGCGGTGCGCGACGCCGGCGTCGAGGTTGAGATGGTCGGCATTGACGAGTCCCATAGGGGTAGCGCGTCCAAATGGGTGACGCACTCGCGCGACGACCCGGCGCGGGCGGCGAAAGCAGCGCCGTCGGCACCGACGGTCATGCATCTGGTCCCGGAGCACCTGATCCACGTGAAGCCGGCGAGCGGCGGGCCGCTGATCGTCCACACGGTCTGGGAGACGGACCGCATCCCTGCGCGCTGGCCGCCGGTCTTGCGCTACAGCGACGGCGTGATCGTCCCGACGCAGTGGAACCGCGAGACGTTCGCCGCCTGCGGCGTCGGTGTGCCGATCGAGGTCGTACCGCACGTGGTGTGCTCGCCGAGTCCGGCGGTTGACACCGAGCCGCTCGGGATCCCCGACGACCTCGTCGTTTTCTATGCGATCAGCCGCTGGGACGAGCGCAAGCTGCCGTCAGCGGCCGTCCGGGCGTTCTGCGAGGCGTTCACGGCCGATGATCCGGTGCTGCTCGCGATCAAGACCGGACGCCTCGCGGAGATGCCTCCGCCCGACGGCTGGCGCGGCTCGGCGGTCGCGCTCACAACCGCCTGGCGCGTCGCGAGTGTGCTGCGCGAATACCCTCACCCGCCGCGCATCAAGCTGTGGGTCGACGAATGGGACGACAGCCGGATCGAGGCGCTGCATTCGCGCGGCGACTGCTACGTCTCGCTCTGCCGCGGCGAGGGCTGGGGTATCGGCAGCTTCGACGCATGTGCCCACGGCAACCCCGTGATCGCCACAGGCTGGAGCGGGCACCTCGCCTACCTCGAGGGCTCGCCGTGGTTGGTCGACCACGACCTCGTCCCGGTGCTCAGCAGCGCGCCGGCCAGCTACGCGCCAGACCAGCACTGGGCTGAGCCTCGCCTGGACCACGCCGCACAGCTGATGCGGGCGATCGCTGCCGATCCGGCGTCAGCCCGCGCCGGCGCGCAACCGCTGCGCGAGGCGGTCGCGCGCGACTACGCCGCCCCGGTCGTCGCCGAGCGCTTCCTCGCGGCGCTCGGCGCGATGGGGGTGCTCTGACGCGAGCCGGGCGAGGCGGATTTCGCCCGTTGCGGCTCGCGCTCTCGGCTCAGTCGCCGGGCGCGGATCGGCGGTGTCGAAACCGCAGCGACTCCGGATAGGGGAAGAAGTTGACAACCTCGCCGCGCTTGACTCGCTGCTGGGTGGCCTGCCAATAGTCGGGCTCGAGCAGCTCGCCGTGGTGTCGCAGGAAGGGCTCGCGAAGGATGGGGTCGCCGAGCAGGAAGGTCTCGATCTCCTCGGGAAAGGCGTCGCGGTGTAGCACGCCGTACCACGGCTCGCCGGCCATTTCCGCCTCGTCGTCGGGCGGCGGTGGAAGCCGGCGGAAGTTCATGTCCGCGAGGTATTCGATCTCGTCATAGTCGTAGAACACGACCCGCCCCGAGGCGCTGACGCCAAAGTTTCGCCACAGCATGTCGCCCGCGAAGATGTTCGCCGAAGCGAGGTCGCGAATCGCGTTGCCGTAGTCGGCGACCGCGGCTTCGAGTTGATCGGGAGAGGCGCGGTCGAGGTAGATGTTGAGCGGCACCATTCGCTGCTCCACATAGCAGTGGCGGATCACCAGCGGATCGCCGTCCGACACCATCGAGGGCGCCAGTTCGTGCAGTTGCTCGAGCATCGCGGCGGAGAAGCGATCGCGTGGCAGGGCGAGGTCGACGAATTCGAGCGTGTCGGCGAGTCGCCCCACGCGGTCGATGTCCTTGACCATCGTGAACTTCGCCCGCACGGCTGCGCGCGTCGTGTTCTTGCCCGACCCGAAGGCGTCGCGGATCACCTTGAACACGTACGGGTAGGACGGCAGCGTGAACACCAGCATCACCTGGCCACGGATCCCCGGGGCTTCGATGAACTCGTCGCGGGAGTGGTGCAGGTGGTGCAGCAGCTCGCGGAAGAACAGCGTCTTGCCCTGCTTTCCGAGCCCGAGCATCGTGTAGAGATCCGAGCGCGCGAGGCCCGGCGCCATCGAGTGCAGGAACTCGACGTAGCCCGACGGCACCTCCATGTCGACCATGAAGTAGGCGCGCGACAGCGAGCAGACGACCTCGATCTGCTGCGGGTCAAGCAGGATCGTGTCGAGTTCGAGGCGTCCGTCCGGTTCGTGCAGGACGGGAACGACGAACGCCAGCTCGGCGTTCCCGTTCACGAGCTTGCCGAACACGTACGCGGCCTTGTTGCGATACAGGGGAGAGGTGAGCACCTGGATCTGGTAGTTGGGCTCGAGATGTGTCCACGGACCGCCCGGGCGCTGCTCGAGCATGCGCAGCAGGTCGTCGAGGTCGCGGTCGAGGTCCGCAAACCGCCGGCGCCAGCCGAAATCCCTAAAAACCTGTTCGAAGCAGGCCCGCTCGCCGTCGACGTTCGGGTAGTAGCTTCGGTAGATCGGTGGCTCGGGCTCGATGTATTCGGTTGATATCGCGGCGCGCACGAAGATCAGGTCGGTGTCGTAGTAGCTGCGTTGCACGATCCGCTTGATGACCGAGTTGAAGAAGGTCTCGGCGAGCTCGGGCTGACTGTGCTCGACCAGCAGGCCGATGTAGAAGAGCTTTGCGTTGCGCAGCGTTGCGTCGCTCAGCGCGGCGACGTCGAACTCGCCCTGCAGGCGTTCGACGCATTCCCGGACCCGGTCGTCGTAGAAGCGAATCCGCTCCTGGAGCGCGTGCTGTAGCTCCGTCCAGGCCCCCGCCTCGAAGCGCTCCTTGGCACGCGCGCTCGACGAGCGGAAGAGCCGGTAGTGCTTATCGAAGCCCTCGATCAGGACGGTCGCAATCTGGCGCGCCACGGCGTCCGGGAGCGCTGCGATAGCTTGGGCCTCGTTCGTGTCCACAACCACACGCTAGGTCACCGGGCGCGACGCCGCGCAGCGACCGCAACCGAAGGAGCCCAACTGCCATGACGGTGCTCGACAGCTTTCGTCTCGACGACAAGGTCGCCGTGGTAACCGGTGGCAATCGCGGCCTCGGCCATACGTTCGCCCGGGCACTCAGTGAAGCCGGCGCGCGCGTCGTGATCGCCGCCCGCGATCAGGCTCTCTCCGCGAGCGTCGCCGCCGAGCTCGGCGCGCTCCCCGTGACCACTGACGTCACCGATCCGACTAGCGTCGCCGCGATGCTCGACACGGTGACTGCCGAGCTCGGGCCGGTCGACGTGCTGGTCAACAACGCCGGCGTCTGCTTCCACGCACCGGCTCTCGAGGTTCCGGACGAGGAGTGGCGTGCCGTCTGGGACGTGAACGTTGACGGGCTCTGGCGCTGCTGCCAAAGCATCGGAGCTCAGATGGTGGCGCGCGGCACCGGCGTGATCGTGAACATCGGGTCACTTTCGGGCATGGTCGTCAACCGTCCCCAGATGCAGCCGGCCTACAACGCTTCGAAGGCCGCGGTTCACCAGCTGACGCGATCGCTGGCCGCCGAGTGGGCGCCGTTCGGAGTGCGTGTCAACGCGCTCGCCCCGGGCTACGTCAAGACGGAGATGGCGCCGGTCGACCGGCCGGAGTTCCGCCGCCACTGGATCGAGGATGCGCCGATGCAGCGCTACGCCCTGCCGGAGGAGCTCGGGCCCTCGCTGGTCTACCTCGCCAGCGACGCGTCGAGCTTCATGACCGGTTCAGTGATCGTGATCGACGGGGGCTACACGCTGTGGTAGCCGCACAGGGGCTGGGGCTATGGCGCGGCTACGCCGCGGGGGATGGACCGGTGGCGTCGACGCCACCGGCGCGTTTTGGCACTCCCTGAACTCGCGAGTCCTCCGCGTCGCTGAGGGCCTCAGTGCCGCGGTTCGAGGATCACGAGCGGGATCTCGCGGTCGGTGCGCTGGCGGTAGGTCTCATATCCGGGGTACACCTCGACCGCCTTCGGCCAAAGTCGCGCGCGTTCTTCAGGATTGGCGATCCGGGCCCGGACAGCCAGGTGGCGCGAGCCGATCTGAACGGTCGTGTCAGGGTGTGCGACGAGGTTGTGAAACCAGGCCGGGTGACGCGGGTAGCCGCCCTTCGACGCGATCAGCACGACATTTGGGCCGTCACGAACATAGACCAGCGGTGTCGTTCGCTTGACGGTGCTCCTGGCGCCGATGTGGTCGAGCAGAAGCATCGGCGGGCCACCCCGGAAGCGATGGCCGATGAGGCCGAACGTTGCCCGGTAGATGAGCGTGTGAACGCGGATCGCCTGCCGGAGGGCGAACCAACGTGGATCTGTCCCGCGCGCCATGCCGAGCCTCAGCTGTTGCCCGGATCGGCCACGCGCGCGACGAACAGGATCGCTCCGCTCGTGTCGTCGCGAAGTAGCAACAGGTAGGGGCGGTCAAGGTCGACGGTGACGGGCGGTCCGGTTGGCAGCGCGATCGCGGTTGGGCCGACGATTCCGGTCGCGGCGGCGGCCACGGTTCCCTGTTCGTCGATCTTCAGGTCTGCGGCGTGCTCGACGAGCGATATCTGCAGGGGCACCTTCGTCGTGATCGCGCCGAAGTTTGCCGCCGGGCCGAAGGCATCCTTCATGCCCAGCGTCTCGAGCGGCGCGTTCAGCGAGGTCTGTGTGTGCAGATGCAGTTTCGGCATCAGCAGGTTGACGCGCCGCAGGCGCAGCGCGGCGAGAAGTGACGCGAGCGTGCCGGCATTGAGGGTCGGCTCGAACCGGGTCGGCGACTCGCCGGTCGGGAGGAGCGCGAGCAGCGAAAGCGATGAGGAGCGGTAGGGGAGATCCACAGCCTGATAGCCGGACGCCGAGGCGTAGGGGTAAGGAGCGAGTTGGGCAGACATGAAGGGCACGCTGACCTGCTGGTCGGTGGAGGTGGTGAACGGGGCGGCGTGGGTCAGCCGGGTGTCGAACGGAGTTGCCCAGTGGGCTTTCAGGTAGATCGCGTTGGCGAGCACGAAGACGGTGGCCGCCGTAACCGAGCCGTCGGGAAGCAGATTTTCGATCAGCTTCGCCGTGTGCGCCGACACCCAGGCGTTGATTGCCTGCCGCGCAGCTTGCGGAGCTCCGCTGAAGTTGGTGTCTTGCGGCGCGGCGCCGAAGGTGTCAGTCAACGTGGTTACGAACGGCGTCTGCAGCGGGATGCCCCGCTCGATCCACAGGGCGTTCGCGAGCTCGACCGTTGGCGCACCAGAGGCGCTTGATGTCGCCGCTGCGATTGCGCGCGCCAGCGCGGCCGCGTTCGCGTCAGCCGCGGCAGCGGAGGGGGCGCCGAGGACGCGGTCGATCTGGGCTGCGGTCGGTCCCTCCGCGCCGGCGCCGGCCATCGTCAGCGCGGCGTCGACGCTGTAGGGGGAGTAGACGACGTTGCCGCTCCCGCCGACGAGCCGGAGAAGCTTCAGCGCGAACGCGTTCTCGGCGCTCGCGGCCGCGGTGGTGGCGGCACGCGCGGAGGGCGCCCCAGCCGACGCAGCTGCGCTGCCGGCCACGCTGGCGAGCGCGAGCGCGAGCGCGCCGGTGAGCACGACGGCGCTGAGCTGTCTAGCGCGCAACTTGGCGCTCACGCAACGGCTGGCTTGCGCGCCGTAAAGGAATGGTCCACGGCGAACACGCTACCGACCCGAGGACGGCGGCCAGCGAGCGCGGCTCGTCTACCGCTCGCCCCCGACGTTCGAGAAGATGTCAGCGCGCCCCCGTAGCTCAGCTGGATAGAGCATCGGACTTCTAATCCGAGGGTCGCAGGTTCAAATCCTGCCGGGGGCATCACGAAGGGCCTGCAAAGACGGTACTTTTGCGTTTGCCGGCCAGCCCGATCTCTTGCCGGTGTTCCTGATCGTGTTCCGCAGCGCTGCGGGTCGCCGTCGGCGCTGAGGGCCTCAGCGGGTGCATTTCGAGCGAGATGGTCGCAGCGGTGCGTGCAATAGGACACCTGCAGAGACCAGGGTCCAGATGCCGGCCAACCCATTCGCCGGTCCGGGCGGTGCCCCAAAGCGCGATGGGAAAGCGCCGGTCTGCCGTGCCAGCCAACGCGGACCGGACGCGCGCGGGAATACGGCATGGTGCTCGGCGATGATGTTCGCGCACCCAGTGAGTCCGCCTTCGGAAAGGAGACCGCAATGAGCACCGACCACGTTCGGCGAGCCAACCTCGCCGCGATCGTGTGCGATTCACCCCGTCCACACCTGCCTGAGGGCTTCCGGCGCAGCAGCGCCAACCGGATCGGGGCGTCGCTCGGTGCGGCTCGCACCGGGCTGAGCGTCTATGAGCTTCCTCCCGGCCAGGCCTCCAGCCCGTACCACTACGAAGACCCGGTCGAGGAGTGGCTCTTGGTCGTCTATCCAGACAGCGACATGGTTCGGATGTTCAGCACCGACGGCACGGACGACATCCTCGTCGAGCGAAAAAGCGCCCTGGATCTAGCCGACGTGTGGCTCACCGGGCAACCCCGCAGCGAACCGTAACTCCCCGATGGCCTGAAGAGAAAGCCGCCGACAGCGCGCCGGCGCCCGTCACGGAGCAGGGGGTGCGACCAGCGCGTCGGCACGCCGCCGCGCGTCGTCGTCGGCGAGGGAGGCCCGCAGTACGGCGTCAGCGGCGATCAGCGCCGCGCGGTCGACCCGCTCGCCAAGCACGCGGTTCATCGCCTCGAGCGTGGCGACGATCGCCGCGGCGTACGCCTCGCCGGCGGGGGTGAGGACCGTCGTGCGCCGGCGGGAGTCGTTGGGGTCACGTTCGAGGCGCGCGTAGCCGCGCCGCTCGAGTCCCGCGGCGAGCTTGCGCGCGGCCTGGCGGGTGACGCCGAGGACAGCGCCGAGTTCGCCGACCGCCAGCGGCCGGCGCGCGACCAGCCGCAGCACGGCGGCGTCGCTGCGGCGGTAGTCGGCGTAACCGAGCTCCTCCAGGCGCCGGGCCATCGTCGCCACCCAGCTGCGACGGGCGAGCGCGAGCAGGTCGCCGAACAGGTACGGGGTACTTGACGAGGGGTGCACCGGAGTGCACAATAGCTATATGCAACCCGGTTGCATATCAGGGCGGGGCCAGTGGTGACCGTCGCGGGCGTGATCGCGCTCGTCGCTCTCGCTGCGACCGTGGCGAGCCTTGGCTACCTGCACCTCGCGCCGACCGGGCTCTCGCCGATCCGCAACCCCGTCAGCCAGTACGGCATCACGCCGTTCCGGGCGGGCTACCGCGCTGCCACGATCGCGTTCGCCGTCGCCGGCGTAGCGCTGGCGGTCGGGATCGACCGCGCGGCCGGCTCGCGCGCGGGCGCAGTGCTCGTCCTGCTGGCGATCTTCGCCGCGGCCCGCGCGGCGATCAGCTGGTTCCCGATGGACGCGCCGGGCGCTCCGCGCACCTCGACCGGCCGGACGCACGGGCTGCTCGCGGGCGCCGCGTTCGGGGGCGCCACGATCGCCGCATTCAAGCTCGCCGCAGTCCTGCGCGCCGGGCACCGCTGGCATGCGCTGGCGCCGGTCTCAACGGCGCTCGGGATCGCAATGGCCGTCTCCCTCGCAGGCCTGATCGTTTCGCGCTCCTATCCCGCGCTGCGCACGCGCTTCGGCGCAATCGAGCGCGCCTTCTATGTCGCGGCGATCGCGTGGTTCGCGGTGTTCGCCGTCGCCTGTATCGGCTGAGCGCTCAATCCCCTGCGGACAGCCGGAACTGCCACCGGCTCCTCTCGGTTCAGTCGGTGTCGAGTATCTGAATGCCGAGTGTTGACGCGAGCAGCCCGGCCATCTCGACGATGTCGGGCCACTCCATCGCGGCGCCGCGGAGGCTTTCCACGCCCTGCAGTCCGGTCAGGTCGCTGCGCCGGAACTCGCAGCGCTGGAGGCGAGCGCCACGGAAGTCGGAGCGCCCCAGGTCACAGCGGTGGAAGCGGACGTCGTCGAGCTGAGCCTCCAGGAAGTCGGTCTGCTGGAGCACGCAGTCCTCGAACGTGACCCGTTGGAGGCGGGAGAAGCCGAACGAGGCGAGGTCGATACGGCAGCCCTGGAGGCTGACATCCTTCAATGCCGCCTCCGGCATCGCGATCCCGGTCATCCTGCTGCCCTCGACGCTCACGCGGTTGAGGCTGGCTCTGGCGGCGTGAACGTTGGCCAGGTTGGACCGGCGGAGCGCGCCATCGGTGATCGCGAGGTGCTCCAGGCGCGATCCCGACAGGTCGACGTCCGCGAGCCTTACCGTCACGAACCTGAATCCGCTCGCGCTCTGGTTAGCCAGCAACGCACCCGCCAGTTCACTCTCGCTGAGCTCTCCATCGTGATGCAGCGTGTCGATCGCGCCGCGATCGAGCTGGAGCGGCAACCGCGGTTCGCGCGGAGGTGCGGCGGCTCGGGGCACCCACACAGCCAAGCACGTTCGCGCGATCCGACGCTACCTACAGCCCTGCGCGATCACGCGCGTTCAAGCTCTGCGCCTCGTCATCTCGAAAGCCTCCTGACCGCGGGCGTGTCTGCGGCAGGGGCCGTCGATCGTGGTGAGGAAATCGTCGAAGGCCTGGTTCGTGCGTGTGGTGTCGCCGGTTGCGTCGAGGTCCATGAGCAGGCCACGGATGACGGCGAGTACGACGGTGGCCAGTTCGGGTCGCCCGAGGCTGCGCAGCCCATCCTCGAGCGGTGCGAGCCAGTGGGTGGTCGCGGCCCGACGGAAGCCGGGCCAGAGTGGTTCTCCCGCGGTGTCGTGCAGCCGGGTGAACATGCGGAGGTAGGGCTTGCCGGGTGGTCCGGAGATCGCGGACCAGGCGCGAGCCAGGGTCACCGGGTATGCCTCATCAGGTCGCAGGCGTATGAGGTCTGTGAAGGCCTCGACCTGGCGCTGGCGGGCCTGTCCGAGGATCTCGCGGAGCAGTCGATCACGCGTCCCGAAGTGGTAGATCAGCATCCGGCTCGAGGTGCCTGCGGCGGTCGCCAGAGGCTCGAGCCGGTCGGGGAGCCCCTGCTCCAGCGCGTAGTCGGTGCACGCGTCGAGAAGCCACTCCCTTATCTGCGGTTGCCGGTGCCTGCCCATCGCGTCATCTTTTCACGTAACGCAAGGTACGTCTACTATTGCTGACGGCAGATCAGAACCCCCGAGGAGGTCATGATGAGGGTCGTTTTCGTGCATGGGGCATGCGTCAAGGACGGATCGTGGTGGTGGCATCGAACCGCTGAGCTGCTGGCCGAGCGGGGCGTCGCAAGCGTTGCGCCCGCCCTGCCGAGTTGCGGCGAGACGGGTGAGCCGGCGGGTGCGGGAGGACCTGGGTTGGCAGAGGATGTCGCTGCGGTCCGGCAGGTATTGACTGCCGGTGACGAGTCAACGGTGGTCGTCGCCCATAGTTACGGCGGGATCGTCACCGCGGAGGCTGCTGCGGGCATCGACACCGTGCACCACCTGCTGCTTGTGTCCAGCTACCTGCCGGAGGTGGGGCAGAGCCTGTCCTCGTTCGGCGGGGCGGAGCCCGCCCCGTTTCTCGCCATCGATCCGCAGGCCGGCACGTTCACCGTCCGGGCGGACGCCCTGGTCGAGACATTTCTGCAGGACTGCGATCCGGAGATCCAGCGAGCGGCCAAGCACAAGACTGCCCGGCAGAGCTTGCACGTGCTCGAGCAGCCGGTGCAGTCAGCGGCCTGGCAGCACACCGCCTCGACATACCTCGTCTGCGTCGAAGACAGAGGCACCCCCGCCGAGCGCCAACGCGAGTTCGCCGCTCGCGCGGGCAGCGTCGTGGAACTCGACGCCGGCCACCACCCGTTCCTCTCCCAGCCGGCCGCCGTACGCGACGTGGTCCTCGGGCTGTGATGGCAACCACCGGCGTGCAGGCCTAACACCGAGGCGTCCTCCTCAGGGTGTGCGCGCCCACGGTGCCAGGACGTTCTGAGTGCGGTGAGTTCGAGTCCGCGAAGCCCCGCGAAGACGAAGAGCGACAACAGGGCCGCTGTTGGCGAGAGCGGCCGCGACCTGCAGCCGGCCGCCGCTTCGCCGCCCCTCAGCGGCGCTCGCTCTCCGCCCTCTGCCTCAAACGACGCTGACGCCACGCGTAGTAGCCGAGCCCGGCGATGACAACGAGGACGATCAGCGCGATGAAAGCCCCGTGCCGGCGGTGGCCGGTCGTGGCGGCTACAACCGCGATTGTGTTGGCCAGTGCGTGGATCATTTCTCTCCCTTGCTTCGGAGCGTCGCGGTCGCGAGGTCTCCGGCCGCCGTGGGCTCGCCTGGCGACCCGCTGACGATCAGCCGTGCCGCGGCGACCGCGTCCTTGGCGCTACGACGTGCGCTCGCGTTGGTGCGAACCAGTATGGCGGGTATGCCGAGGGCCTCGGCACCGGCGACGTCCGCGATCGGGTTGTCGCCGACCATCCAACGTAGCGGCGGGTCTCCGCAGGCGCGCAGTGCACCTCGGAATGCCTCGGGATGTGGCTTCTCAAAGCCCGTCGACGCCGAGCTGAAAACGTGCTCCAACGACTCGCCGAGCCCGAGCGCGGTGACGATCGTCGCAAGCTCGGGCACGTGGTTGGAGAGGACCGCATTGCGCCATCCGCCGGCGGCCGTGGTGCGAAGTGCGGCGCGGGTGTCGTCGAAGACCCGCCACTGCCTCGAAGCGTCGGTGAAGCGCCACCGGACGGCGTCCGCCAGCTCACCCACGCGGGCTTCCTCGACGGACCCGCGGATCGCGCGGCGCAGCAGTGGCGTGACGCTCTCCCACCACGCGTCGGCACTCGACAGGTGCGGGTGCGGCTCCTCGTGGCGATTCCACGGGAACCCGCCCTTCAACGCGGCGCGGACCGCTTCGCGCTCCGCGGTGTGTCCGGGCGCGAGCTCGTCGAGCACCTCGAGCACGCATCCGCTCCATAGGCCGGGTCGCCATGCCAGCGTGCCGTCAAAGTCCCATAACACGACGCCGCGCACGGCGCGGATTATCGCCTCAACGCCAGGCGGACGCGGATCGGCTCGTGGCAGCGGCCGGCCACGCCATCGCGATCTGCCGCTATCGGTGAGTGACCAGTCCTACGGCGCGATCTACGGCACGAGGCCGTAGGGGAACGAGCCTGTCAGGCACTCGCTGCCGTCATCGGTCACGAGCAGCAGATCCTCTACGCGCGTGCCGCCAACGGCGGGGTCGACGATGCCGGGCTCGACTGCGATGACGTCGCCGCTGAGCAGCGGGCTCGGGTCCCCGCGGCCGAGAATCGGCGGCTCGTGGACCTCCAGGCCGACACCGTGGCCGAGGCTGAAGTAGAACCCCTCCCGGAGCGTCTCGCCCGGCGCCTTCGTGCGCTGCGTCGGGTATCCGGCGGCTTCGAAGACGTCGCAGGCGAGGCCGTACAGTTCGACTCCGGTCGCGCCGGGACGAACGGCGGCGCAGGCGCGCTCGTGCGCCTCGAGCACCAGCTCGTGGATCCCGGCGATCGCGTCGCTGATCTCGCCGCGCACGAACGCGCGCGTCATATCCGACCAGCATCCGGAGCTCTCATCACGCGGCCACAGGTCGATCTCGATCGGCGTGTTCGCCGGCAGCGGCCCGGCCCCCGACTCGTGGCCGACGGCTGCATCCGGGCCCATCGGCTTGACCATGATGTCCGCCGGGGCGGGCGCGCCGCCGCGGGCGCACACCTCGCGAATTCGTGCGCGCACCGCCTCCGCCGTCAGCAACTCCCCGTCGAGCACCAGCGTCTCACCGTCGATCGATGCCTCGCGCAGCATCGCCGCGGCTTCGCGCATCGCGGTAACCGCCACCTCCGACGCCCGGCGGATCCCCGCCATCTCGGCTGGGCTCTTGCGGCGGCGGCGCGCGATGAACACCGTCTCATCGGGCGTCAGGTCGACGCCGGCGGCGCGCAGGCGGTCGGCCAGGGCGAGCGGGAATTCGGGCGGCACGATCGCAGCGCGGATCCCCAATGCCGCGACGGCGCGCACGCACACCTCGGCGTCGGCGTCGTCGCGCGGTAGCCCCTCGGCGATCAGCGCGTCGCGGCCGAGGGCATCGGCGAGCAGGCGTTCGATGTCAGGTGCCGCGGTCGCGATGCGGCTCTCCTCGAGGGCGTGCGTCAGGACCGCTCGGCGGCCGGCGGTCTCGAGGTAGAGGAAGGCGTCGCCGATCGCCAGCGGAAGTTCGTGTCTCAGGGCCGGCGAACGCTCAGTGTCGCCGTATATCAGGACGTTCATCGGCGCGAAGCCTCGCACAGCGAACGGATGCGTGCACGCACGCAGCGTTTGCCGCCCCTTTGGCGCCTTTGGCAGTGAGTGTTCCCGCGAGCGGCTATAGGCTCCGATGCGATGCGCATCCTGCGCCCCACTGCCCGGCTCTGCCGCGAGCTGATCCGGGTACTCCCGGAGCGCCCGTTCTCGATCGAGTTCTGGGACGGCGGGCTCGTCGCCGCGACCGTCGCCGGCGCGCCCACCTTCTACGTGCGGCGCGCCTCGGCGGTCGCGCACGCGCTACGCGCGCCCGGTCCGCTCGGGCTTGGACGCGCCTACGTCGAGGGCTCGCTGGAGACAGACGACATCGACGGCGCGTTCCTGATCGTCGACGACTGGGTGCCGCCGGCGATCAGCGGCGCCGACAAGCGCAAGCTCCTCGCGGCGCTGGTCCTCGCCGCGCTGCCGGCCGGGATTCCGCGCAGGCCCTCGACCGAGCTGCTGCTGGCCGGCGAGCGCCACAGCCCGCAGCGCGACGCCGCGGCGATCCGCTACCACTACGACGTAGGCAACGAGTTCTTTGCGCTGTTCCTCGATCCGTCGATGACCTACAGCTGCGCGCTCTTCTCACGCGGAGCCCAGACGCTCGAGGAGGCCCAGCGCGCCAAGCTCGACCTGATCGCGCAAAAGCTCGAGCTGACGGCCGGGCAGCGAGTGCTCGACGTGGGCTGTGGCTGGGGGAGCTTCGCGATCCACGCCGCGCGCGAATACGGGGTCAGCGTGACAGGCATCACGCTCTCGCCCTCGCAGGCCGGGCTGGCGCGCGAGCTGGTCGCGCAGGCGGGGGTCGCCGACCGCGTGGAGATCCGGATCGCCGACTACCGCGAACTGGAGGGCGAGCACTACGACGCAATCGCGAGCATCGGCATGGCCGAGCACGTGGGCCAGTCGCAGATCGACGACTACGCCCGTTCGCTGTTTGGGGTCCTGAAGCCGGGCGGTGTGGTGCTCAACCACGCGATCAGCCTGATGCGCCCCGAGGAGGACCCGCTCGCCGACAAGTTCACGATGCGCTACGTCTTCCCCGACGGCGAGCCGCTGCTGCTCTCGCGTGTGCAGCTCGCGTTCGAGCGGGCCCGCTTCTACACGGAGCACGTCGAGGGCTTCATGACCGACTACGCCGTCACGCTGCGCCACTGGCACGACCGCCTCGACGAGCACCTGCCGGAGGCGGAGCGGCTCGCCGGCGCCGAGCGGCTGCGTGTGTGGCGCCTGTACCTGCGCGCTGCGCGCCACGGGTTCGACGTCGGCTACACCGCCGTGTACCAACTGAAGGCGCGCAAGAGCCTCGGGGGGTAGGAGCGCGGGGCTGGGCTTCCGGGCTTGTGCTCAGAACAGTCCCGCCAAGCGGTAGGGCTTGGCGTAGACCAACATGCTCACACGTTGGCATGTGTAGCTGGGTCGTCGTCCCAGTCGGGGCGCGAATACACCGCGCGCCACCACAGCTCAGCCAGCACGCGTGCGGTCTCCGCGGCATCAGACCCGCCGACCACCACCTCGCGCACGACCTGCGCCTCGACCATCGCCAGCAGCGCGTTGGCGGATGTCCCGGCCGGGATGTCCGCTGGCGCGATACCGCGCTGCTGGTCGCCTCGGATGCGCCGCGCGGCAGCGTTTCGCAGCCGCATGACGTAGGGCTCCCATTCCGGCGGCATGCGATCCATCCGGCCGGAGAGCCGGGCCGCGAGTTGGAACACGGTGGCGTTGCGGTCGACCGCGGCGACGGTGGCGGTCAGCGCCCGGTGCAGATCGCGCCGCGGGTCCCCGTCGCCGTCGAGGTAGGGCGCGGCGGCCTCGTAGATCTCCGAGAAAGCGAGCTGGATCAGGCGGTCGATCACCGCACGCTTGTTGGGGAAGTAGAAGTAGAGCGCCGTGCGGCTGACGAACGCGCGGCGGGCGATCGCGTCGATCGTGATCCGCTCGAAGGGCTCCTGCGCGAGCGCTTCGCGAGCGGCGTCGAGGATCAGCGACTCGGTGTCGTTGCGAGAGGTGTGGGGGTGAGAGGCGATCGCGAAAGCCTACGCCGCCGCGAGCGGTGCGCCCCGTCCCCGGGCGCCGGACCTTGGTCGCGCTACCGTGTTGACACATCGATGGAACGGCTTTCGTCCTACGGCCGCAGGCATCCGCTCGGCATCGCGCGCCTGCGGTTTGCGATCGGCATCTGGCTGCTCATACTCACCGCGATCCTGTGCTGGGAGCGGCGCTGGTGGGGTCTGGCCCTGATCGCGCCGGCGGCGCTGCACTTCTACCTCGCATACCGCCTGACACACCGCCTTCGCGGCTGGTGATGCCAAGCGAATGCGCCCCTCGCCGTTCACGGGCCAGGAGCGCGCGCAGAGCTCGCGGCGTTGCGTGACGGGTGCGCCGAGCTGCGAACGCGTCCCTACGCCGCCGCGATCGCCAGACACGCGTTCTGGCCGCCGAAGCCGAACGAGTTAGAAAGCGCGAGCCGCACCCCGGGTGCCTCGCGCGCGCCGTCGACGAGGTAATCGAGGTCACAGTCGGGGTCGGCCTGCGAGTAGTTGATCGTTGGCGGCAGCAGCCCGCGCCGCAGCGCCTCGATGCAGACCAGTGCCTCGGTGGAGCCGGCCGCGCCGAGCAGGTGCCCGATTGCCGACTTCGTCGAGGAGACCGGCGGCGCGTCCTCGCCGAACAGGCTGCGGATCGCGATCGACTCGACGCGGTCGTTGATCGGCGTGCCGGTGCCGTGCGCCGAGATGAAGCCGATGTCGCCGGGGCCGACGCCGGCGTCGGCGAGCGCCGCGCGCATCGCGATCAGCGCACCGGCGCCGAACTCGTCGGGCTGGACCATGTCGAACGCGTCGTTGGAGGCGCCGTAGCCGACGATCCGCCCGTACACGGTCGCGCCGCGCGCCTGCGCGTGCTCCTCGCGCTCGAGGATCAGCACGCCCGCGCCCTCGCCCATCACGAAGCCGTCGCGGCGGGCGTCGAAGGGCCGCGACACCCCCTCGCTCGACAGCGCGCCCATGCGCCGGAACGCCGCGATGCACAGCGTTGTCATCGCGGCCTCGGCGCCGCCGGCGACGACGACATCGGCGGTGCCGCGCTCGATCATCCGCATGCCCTCGCCGATCGCGTGGGCGCCGGTGGCGCAGGCCGAGGCGACGCTGAAGCCGGGTCCGTGCACGCCGAGGCGAATCGCAACCGCGCCGGCGGCGGCGTTGGGCATCATCATCGGCACGAAGTTCGGCGAGACGCCGCGTTCGCCCCGCGCGAGGAACGACTCGCACTGCTCCTGAAGCGTGATCAGGCCACCGACGCCGGTGCCGATGATCACCGCGACGCGGTCGGGGTCGCAGTCCGCGAGCCCCGCCTCAGCGGCCGCCTGGTCGGCCGCCGCGACGCCGAACTGCGCGAAGCGGTCGGTGCGCCGAGCGACCCGCGGGTCCATGTAGCGCTCCGGGTCGAAGCCAAGCGCGCGCGACTCGCCGTTGACGATGCCAGAGCGGCCCGCCACGAGCGCGTCGAAGAATTCCTCGGCGCCCTCGCCGAGTGAGGTGACGACGCCGCGCCCGGTGACCGCGACGCTCACGCCGAGGCTGACTCGTTGGCGAGCGAGAGCGTCAGGCGGACCGCGTCGCCGACGCCGGCGATCGACTTCAGCTCGCCGTCGGCGATCTTGACGTCGAAGCGGTCCTCGAGCGCGGTCACAAGCTCGACCAGCTCGAGCGAGTCGATGTCGAGGTCGCGCCATTCGGTCTCCATCGTCGCCTCGCCGGCGCCGGGGACCTTCAGCGTCTCGAGCTCCGTGCGCACACCGGCGAGAACTTCGGCTTCCGTTACAGCCATCAGGTGCTCCTTCTCATTGGGGTCAAATGTCCTTCCACGTGCTGAGGCCGGCGGCCCAGACGAAGCCGGCGCCGAACGCCACCATGCCGACCAGGGATCCGGGCGCGAGGTGGCCGTCGCGCTCCGCGGCAGCGAGCGCGAGAGGAATCGAGGCGGCCGAGGTGTTCGCCGTCCACTCGACGTTGAACGAGACCTTCTCGTGCGCGAGGCCGAGCGAATCGGCGACGGCGGCGACGATCCGCGCGTTGGCCTGATGGGCGACGAAGTAGTCGACCTCGTCGACGCCGACGCCGTTTCGCGCCAGGACCTCCTGGGCGGCCTCGGTCATCCGTGCCACGGCGTGGCGGTAGACCTGCTGGCCCGCCATCCGCAGCTTCGGCTCGTCTCGCTCGGCGTAGAGGGTGTCGGCGAGCGCGTCGTCGTAGCCGAAGACGAAGGAGCCGATCCCGCGGCCGCCAGCGCCGGCACCGACGAGCACAGCACCGGCGCCGTCGCCGAACAGCACCGCGGTCCCGCGATCCTCGTGGTCGGTGATCCGCGAGAGCGCCTCGGCGCCGCAGACCAGCACCTGGCGCGCGCGGCCGCTCTCGATCAGTGCGGCGGCGTGATCGAGGCCGTAGAGAAAGCCGGTGCAGGCGGCGTTGATGTCGAGCACGCCCGCCTGCGGTGCACCGATCCGGGCGGCCACAGCGGGCGCCAGACCGGGCGTGAGGCGGTCTGGGGTGATCGTCGCGATGATCACCTGGTCTACTCCGGCTGCACTGCAGCCGGCGTCAATGACCGCATCCGCGCACGCCTTCGCCGCGATCTCCGCGAGTGTCTCGGTCGCCCGCAGGTGGCGGCGCTCGCGGATGCCGGTGCGCCGGACGATCCACTCGTCGCTCGTGTCGAGGCGCGCGACCAGGTCGGCGTTGGTGATCAGCTGATCCGGCAGCGCGGCGCCCACGCCGAGGATCGTCGGCGTCGGACGCTCGCCCGCCGGCGGCGCAGGCATGGTCATCGGAGCGCAGCACACTCGATCTGCACCCGCTTTCGCGCGACATTTGACACCTCGCGTGGAAGTGTCAAATCGCGGGTGCGTCAGGTCGTGGCGGCGACCGAGCGCCCCGGGTGCAGGTAGTAGAGGGCGACCAGGCCGCAGAGGGCGAGGCTCGCCGACGCGCTGGTGAAGGCCACGCCGATCGCGACGGCGTAGACCAGCAGGCCCGCGACGTTGCGGCGGATGAGGTAGCCGACGTGCTGCTCGCCGACCCAGGGGGCGAAGAGCTTGCGCCGCGCCGCCCACACGTAGGTGCTGAAGAAAGCGATCGACATCGCGAGCAGGGTTCCGGCGTAGACGGCGGCGGCGACGTGCTCGTCGGCTCCGTCGTGGAGGTAGCTCGCGAGCAGGCTCGTCGGGAACGGGATCGCGGTGACGACCATCAGCAGGACCAGGTTCAGCACCGTCAGCGTGCGGTCGGCCTCCTCGATGCGCCGGAACTGCGCGTGGTGGTTCATCCAGATGATCCCGATCGTCAGGAAGCTCACGACATAGGTGGCGTAATGGGGCCACTCGTTCGCCAGCGCGCGCGCGAGGCCGCCGCGGGGCGCGCTGACGTGCAATCCGAGCACGAGCAGCGTGATCGCCACCGCGAAGACGCCGTCGCTGAAGGTCTCGAGTCGGTCGGTGCTGTGGGGAGGGGGCGGTGCGGGGGTCGGGACAGCCATCGGCGCCGGAGGGGACGCTAGCGGGATAATCGGTCGCGTGGACGAACTGGGCGGGCGGTGGAGTGAACCTGCGCGAAGAGGGCCCGGGTCGTGATGTTCGAGCGGTTCGCTTCGATCGAGGCCTTCAAGACGCACGGTGCGAGCGCGACGGTGGCCGAGCACCAGCCGCTGCTCGCCGCAGTGCTGGCCGGCGCGGCGGAGGTGACGGTGCTCGACCCGGTGCTGTTCGGCGAGGCGGTGCATGGGAGCCTCGCGGGGTGACGGCGGCGGCGGGCGAGGAGACGGGTTCCTTCGAGCGCGCCCCGAGCGCCTTTCGCGAGTGGGTGAGCGCCGCCGAGCCGGGGCGCTATCACCTGTATGTGGCGGCGGCGTGCCCGTGGTGCCATCGCACGATGATCGTGCGCGAGCTGATGGGGCTGGCGGCCGCCGTCGGCATCTCCTACCTCGACCCGATCCGCGACGAGCGCGGATGGGAGTTCACGGGCGGGCGGTTCGTCGACGAGATCGAGGGCATGCGGTTCCTCTCGCAGGCCTACGAGCGAAGCGGCGCGGGCCCCGACGCACGGATCACCGCGCCGGTGCTGTGGGACCGCGAGGCGGGGCGAATCGTCAACAACGAATCAAGCGAGATCATCCGCATGTTCGAGGCCGGCGCGTTCGGCGGCGACGGTCCGGATCTCTACCCGGCCGCTCTGGCCCCCGAGATCGACGCCATCAACGAGCGCGTATATGAGACGCTCAACAACGGCGTCTACCGTTGCGGCTTCGCGCGCTCGCAGGCCGCCTACGAGGCGGCTTTCTGGCCGCTGTTCGAAACGCTCGACTGGCTCGAGGATCTGCTGGGTACGCGCCGCTTCCTGCTCGGTCCGGAGCCGAGCGAGGCCGACTGGCGCCTGTTCCCGACGCTCGTGCGCTTCGACGCCGTCTACCACGGCCATTTCAAATGCAACCTGCGGCGTCTGGTCGACTACCCGAACCTGTGGGGCTATACGCGCGAGCTCTACCAGCTGCCGTGTGTCGCCGGGACCGTCGAGCTCGACGAGATCAAGCGCCACTACTACGCGACGCACCGCTCGATCAACCCGAGCGGGATCGTGCCAGTCGGGCCGGCGATCGATTTTGCGGCGCCGCACGGGCGCGGGTGAGCGCCGCGCCGGCCAAGCCGGGTGGCGGCGCGCCGGAGCGTCGGCGCTAGGGTTCGGTCGTGCACGTATTCCTCGACATCGGCTCGGGCGAGGGTCCGCGTCTCATTGACGCGACCGACTTCGAGGCCTTCAAGGTTGTGATCGCCGGCGGTCACGACGTCGAGTCCGCGCGGCACGCTCTGACGCCGGTCGCCGAGCTCCTCGATGAAGGGGACGCCATGGTCGACGCCGGCGAGCTGACTCTGCTGGCCGGCGAGCTGGCCGAGAGCGCTGAGTGGATCGAGCGCTTCGCGGGCATGCTCGACTACGCGCGGTCGAAGGGATGGGTGTCGGAGAGCGCCGCAGCTACGCGGATCCAGGCCCACGTCGAGTGGTCCGACGCGGCGGCTGAGAGCTGATTGTCGAAGCGCCTTCAGGCGCTGCTTGATGCGGACCAGATGTTGATGCCGCCGTCGCCTGAATGGCGGTCGATTTCAGTGAGTTCCTCGGCGCTGAAGTCGGTGTTGGCCAGCGCGGCGACGTTCTGCTCGAGCTGGGCGACGCTTGAGGCACCTAGCAGCGCGGAGCTGACACGCGGGTCGCGCAGCACCCAGGCGATCGCGAGCTGCGCGAGCGACTGGCCGCGGCGGGCGGCGATCGCGTTGAGCGCGCGGGCGCGCTCGAGGTTCTCGTCGGTCAGCATCTTTTGGGCGAGGGCCTCGCCCACCCGGACGCGTGAGTCCGGCGGGATGCCGTCGAGGTAGCGGTCGGTGAGCATGCCCTGGGCGAGTGGGGAGAAGACGATCGCACCGACCTTTTCGCGGCCCAGCACGTCGAGCAGGCCGTCTTCGACCCAGCGGTTCAGCAGCGAGTAGGAGGGCTGGTGGATCAGCAGCGGTGTGCCGAGGCCGCGCAGGATCTCGATCGCGTGCTGCGTGCGCTCGGGCGAGTAGGAGCTGATTCCGGCGTAGAGCGCCTTGCCCTGGCGCACCGCCGTGTCCAGTGCGCCCATCGTCTCCTCGAGCGGCGTGACGGGGTCGACGCGGTGGGAGTAGAAGATGTCGACGTAATCGAGGCGCATGCGCGTGAGCGACTGCTCGAGGCTCGAGAGCAGGTACTTGCGCGAGCCGAAGTCGCCGTAGGGGCCGGGCCACTGGTCATAGCCCGCCTTCGTCGAGATGATCAGCTCCTCGCGGTAGGGGCGGAAGTCCTCGCTGTAGATGCGCCCGAAGTTGGTCTCGGCGCCGCCGTATGGGGGGCCGTAGTTGTTGGCCAGATCGAAGTGCGTAATGCCGAGATCGAACGCGCGGCGCAGGATCGCCCGGCTGTTGGCGAGCGGGCGGTCGTCGCCGAAGTTCTGCCACAGGCCGAGTGAGATCGCCGGCAGCTCGATTCCGCTTGCGCCGACGCGGCGGTAGGACATCTCGTCGTAGCGCGTGGCGTCGGGGACGTAGACGGGGTTCGCGCGAGCGGGGTCGTATGGCACGGGCGCGAGTATGCCAAACGAAGCCACGGTTGCGGGGCCGGCGCCCCGGCTTGGACGGGCCCGCCCCGGCCGGCGGCCCTGGCGCTGCTAGATTTGGGGCGCCTGGTGGGCGTAGCTCAGTTGGTAGAGCTCCGGGTTGTGGTCTCGGCGGTCGCGGGTTCGAATCCCGTCGCTCACCCTGAAGCCGTGGCGGACCGGCGGGCCGTGGGGCTCGTACGAAAGGAGGCGGATACGGGTTGGCGGGCTGGAGAGAAGATCCCGAGTGCGAGCCTGCTGCCGCCGGAATGAAGCCAGAAGTTCTTGACGCGCTGGCCGGCCGGTTCTCGGAGGCAGTGGACGAGGCAGCTCTGTTCAACGGCGCGCAGATGGCGGTCTACCGCAACGGGCGTCTTGTCCTGAGCGTGGGAGGCGGGGTGGCACGTGCCAGGACCGCGACGCCGGTGTCAGCGGACACGATGTTCGTCATCTTCAGCTCGACGAAGGGCCTCGCGGCGCTGGCGATGTGGATGCTGCATGAGCGCGGGGCGTTCGACTTCGATGAACCGGTGGTCAAGTACTGGCCCACATTCGCCTCGCAGGTGGCTGAGAAGAGCAAGGTGACGATCCGCCACGTGATGGGGCATCGCGGTGGTTTCCCGACCGGGCCAGATTGGTTCACGGCCAGGTGGTGGGGCGATCGGGAAGCGCTCGTGCGCGCGATGGAGGAGGCGCCGCTGGCTTGGGCGCCGGGCGAGGCGAACGGCTATCACCCGCTGAACTTCGGCTGGGTTCTCGACCAGCTGTGCGTTCTCACCGATGCGCAGGGGCGCGATATGGGGCGGTTCCTCACAGACGAGGTGTTCGTGCCACTTCAGATCACTGGCGCCTTCGTCGGGCTGCCTGACGACCCGGCGCTCGAGGCGCGTGTCGCCTGGACGGAGGATCCGCAGGAGCCCGTCGAGGGGGAGCTGCCGGCGCCCGGAGCCTCACCGCAGACACCGGCGATCGGAGGCGATCTTGCGTTCCGTTCGCCCATCCAGCACGACCGCCATCGCGAGACGCCGGAGCTGAGCATCCCCTGGAATCGGCCGGCGGTCCACCGCGCGGTTGTGCCGGGCGCCGGCGGCATCGCGACCGCTCGTGACCTGGCGAAGGTCTACGCCGTGCTGGCGCTCGGCGGCGAGCTTGACGGCGTTCGTCTCATCTCCACAGAGAGTCTCGAGCAGGCGATTGTGCCGACGAACGCGGAGGGGGATGTGGACCGCACGCTCGGGACCCCGATGCGCTGGGGTACCGGCTGGCATATCGGCACCGCGGCAGAGCAGCTGCGCGCCGCGCTCGGTCCGGCGGCCGACGATCCGGCCGCCGAGCACTCCGCCATGCGCTTCTTCGGCCACGGAGGCCGTGGCGGACAGATGGGGTGGGCGTCTCTGGATCACGCCCTCTCCTTCGCTTTCACGACCACCGGCCAGCTGCGAGTGGCGGAGTACCAGGCGTGGATGCTCGAGATGCAGCGCCTCGTGTTTGAGGCCTGTATCGACTGATCAGAGTGCGTCTCGGCCGTTGTCTGGCTGTGCTTCTGCGACATCGCCGGCCCGACGCGCGCGCGTTCAAGCCAAGTACAGCGCAGGCGGCCAAGCCGGCTTCTGGCTAATCGGTGGGCCGCAACACGGTTCGCGCGACCTCGCCGGCGCGGAGATCGGAGAAAGCGGCGTTTACTTCCTCCAGCGGGCGTTCGCAGCTGATCAGCTCATCGAGCATCAGGCGGCCGCCCATGTAGAGGTCGACGAGCATCGCGGTGTTCACCCACTGCGTGCCGGTGGGACCACCGCTCATGACCGTCTTTCGCGGTGAGGCGGGCATGCTCATCGGAGCGTCGAACGGGCTGGTGACTCCGACGACAACGAGAGTCCCGTCGGAGCGAGTGCAATCAAACGCCTGGCGGACCGTCTCCGGCGTGCTGATGACCTCGAACGCATAGTCGACACCGGCGCCGCGGGTGATCTCGCGCGCAACCATAACCGGGTCGGCGAGCTTTGCATTCACCGTGTGCGTAGCGCCGAACTCGCTGGCCAGGGCCAGCTTTGCGTCGCTGACATCCACGGCGATGATCGTGCTCGCGCCGGCGAGGCGCAGCGACTGCACCACGTTCAGCCCCACCCCGCCGCAGCCGATGACGAGCGCTGAGGCTCCGGGCTCGACCTTCGCGTTCCCGAACACGGCGCCGTAGCCCGTGCGAACGCCGCAGCCGATCAGGCAAACCTTCTCGAGCGGTGCGTCCTCGCGGATCTTCACGCAGGTTCGCTCACCGACGACGGCGTACTCGGCAAAGCCCGCGATATGGGCCATGTGATAGATCGGCTGGCCGTCTTTGCTCAGCCTGGTCGCACCGTCGTAGAGCACCCCGCTGAAGCCGAGTTGCGTGCAGTGCCGGGGGTCTCCGTTCCAGCATTGCGCGCAGTGGCCGCACCCGGGGATCCAGCCGAGCACGACATGATCCCCTGGCCGCACGTAGCGGACATCTGAGCCGACGGCTTCCACGACGCCGGCCGCTTCGTGCCCGAGCACCATGGGGAAGCTGCCCGCGTACATCGGCAACTCGCCTGCGAGCGCGTGGGCGTCCGAGCCGCAGACACCGCTGCCGACGATCCGGACGAGCACGTCGCCGGACAGCGGATCGGCCAGGTCGACCTGTTCGACCCGCAGTTCCTCGTTGGGGCCATAGAGCACTGCTGCCTTAATTTTCACCAGTCCGCGCTTTCGTGGTGAAGGTGTTTACGGTTACGACTGATGCCGGCGTGACAGCACGCCGACAGGATCCTCGCCGTGCAAGTTCAAGGGCATGCGGCCAGCTTAGCTCGACTTCGCGTGCGCTGTTGGAGCTGGGGCTAACGATATGATCCCGCCGATGAGAGGTGATGCTGGGGCAGCGGGGGATCCCGGAACCTGGATCCATCCGGACGCGGGCCGCGAACTCGTTCTGTGAGCATCCAAACGCATCGCCCGCCACTGCGCAGCGCGCAGCTCGTCGGCGGTAATCGTGGTGCGTCCGCGCGGGCATTCCTGCGTGCCGTGGGCTTTACGGATGAGGACTTTGACAAGCCGCAGATCGCGGTTGCCGACGCAGGCAACGAGGTTACGCCGTGCAACGTGCATCTCGGTCTGCTCGCGCAGGACGTCAAGGAGGGCATACGCGCCGCGGCGGCCGTTCCGCTCGGCTTCTCCACGATTGCGGTGTCCGACGGCATCGGCATGGGCCACGAGGGCATGCGGGCCTCACTGCCGTCGCGTGATCTGATCGCCGACTCGGTGGAGCTGATGATGGTGTCGCAGCGGTTCGATGCGCTGGTCGTGATTGCCGGCTGCGACAAGAGCCTGCCGGGGATGCTGATGGCGACCGCTCGCGTGAACGTGCCGAGCGTCTTTCTGTTTGGCGGCGCGTCACTGCCGGGCCACATCGATGGGAACGACATCAGTGGACAGGAGGTCTTCGAGGCCGTTGGCGCCGCGTCGTACGGCATCATCGATGCTCACCAGCTTGGGCGCGTGGAGCGCCACGCCTGCCCGGGGCCGGGGTCCTGCGCGGGCATGTTCACCGCCAGTTCGATGGCAGTCGTCGCCGAGGCGCTCGGCATGAGCCTCACCGGGAGTGCCTCTCCGCCTGCCGTGTCGGCGGCACGCCAGGTCTATGCTCGCCAGTCGGGCGTGACTGCGGCCGCACTGCTTGAGGCGGACATCCGGCCGCGGGACATCCTCACCCGAGCCGCGTTCGAGAACGGCCTGACGGTTGGCGCGGCCGTTGGCGGCTCGACCAATATCGTGCTGCATCTGCTCGCACTGGCGCGGGAGTGCCACGTCGAGTTCTCGCTCGCTGACATCGAGCGGCTGGCGCGGCGGACGCCGCAACTCGCCAACCTGCGTCCGTCTGGCATGTATCACATGGTTGATCTCGATCGTGTGGGTGGGGTACCGGCGGTCATGGCCGAACTCGCACAGGCCGGCCTGATCAATCTCGATGCACTGACGGTGACGGGCGCGACGGTGGGCGAGAACCTGGCCGCGGCCGATCCTCCGGCGCCGGATGGCGATGTCCTGCGCGCACGCTCGGCTCCGCTTCGGCCCGGTGGCTCACTCGCGGTGATGTCTGGAAACCTCGCGCCCGATGGGGCCGTGCTGAAGACCACGGGACTGAAGCGCGACCGCTGGGAGGGTCCCGCGCGGGTGTTCGAGCGCGAGGAGGACGCCTACGCCGCCGTCAATTCGGGGCAGATCCAACCCGGCGACGTGGTCGTGATCCGCTACGAGGGGCCTCGGGGCGGACCGGGCATGCGCGAGATGCTCACGGTGACCGCCGCGATCTTCGGCGCGGGTCTCGGCGGGGACGTGGCGCTCGTGACGGACGGGCGGTTCTCGGGTGCGACGCGGGGAGCATGTGTCGGCCACGTCTCCCCGGAGGCGGCGGTCGGGGGCCCGATAGCGCTGGTCGAGGAGGGCGACACGATCATCCTGGACATTCCCAGTCGCCTGATCGAGCTTGCGGTTGACGCCGGCGAACTCGAGCAGCGGCGGGCGCGCTGGGCCGCTCCGGCGCCGCGGTTCACGAGCGGAGCACTTGCCAAGTACGCGCGCCTTGTGGGGTCGGCGTCGCAAGGCGCGCCGTGCGGCTGAGCAACGGCCATTACCGAGATCGCTGACGAGCCGCCGCGGGCGAGCGTGGGTCGCGGCGGCGTCCACGTCTGGTGGTGACAAATCTGGACACGGTCGCGATTCGCGTCGACCCGCAGCGGCGAATGTCGTGGAAGCAGGAACTGCAGACCCTGCTACCGGAGCTGAGGGTGGTACTCATGGAAGAGGACGCCTACGATCCCGCCGAGGTGACGTTCGCCGTCGTCTGGAGCCCGCCCGACGGATGGCTGGCGACGCTGCCGAATCTCCAATGTGTCGTGTCGGTTGGAGCCGGCGTCGATCACATCCTCAAGGATCCGGATTATCCTCGACACGTTCCGATTCTGCGGACGGTCGATGAGGCGTTGCGCATGCGGATGAGCGAGTACGTCGTGCTCCACGTGCTCCGCTTCCACCGGCGGCTGCCGGAGGCCGAAGTCGCGCAACGGGCGGGGGAGTGGATCCAGTACGTTGAGCCGGTTGCCGGCGAGGTCACCGTCGGGATGCTGGGGTTGGGCAGCCTCGGCTCAGCTGCCGCGAGGGCACTCGCGTCGCTCGGCTACCGAGTCGAGGGCTGGACTCGCCGCGGACGCGCGGTCGACGGTGTGTTCGTTCATTGCGGTGATCGCGGTCTGACGGCGATGCTGTCGCGCAGCGACATCGTCGTCTGCATGCTTCCCCACACCGCCGCCACGGAGAACATTCTCAACCGCGAGGCGTTCGAAGCGATGCCACGTGGCAGCGCGCTGATCAACGCCGGGCGTGGTGAACAGCTCGTCGAGGAGGATCTGCTCGCGGCGCTCGACAGCGGTAGGTTGCGCGGAGCAACACTCGACGTGTTCCGCGACGAACCGCTACCAGCGGCCAGCCGTCTGTGGTCACATCCTCGGATCCTGATCACTGCCCACACGGCGAGCTCGGTCGATCCGATGCTCGGGGGGCGCCTGATAGCTGACAACATCGCGGCGTTCCGTCGCGGTGACACGGTCGCCGAGGTGGTGAACATTGACCAGGGATACTGACCCGCGCGCGGAGATCGAGAACATGCTCGCGCGCTACGCGTGGGCGTTTGACACCAACGACCTCGACTGCCTTCGCGACTGCTTCACACCCGATGCGGAGTTTGAGGTCAGTGGTGGCGGCGTCACCGCCGGACGCGATGCGGTCGTGGCGGAGCTCGCGCGCCTTCGCGCGAGACACCAACCCGCTGCCACGACGCCGTGGCACCTCGTCTCGACCTTGTGGATCGTCAGCACGGGGGCGGACACCGTGTCGGCGCGCTCGAGGTTCATGCTGGTCGTGTCCGAGCGCGAAGGCCCACCGGCGCTCGTCAGCGTGGGCTGGTACAGCGACGAGATCGTCAACTCTGACGGCGCCTGGCGGTTGCGCCGACGCCGCGTGCTGCGCCCGCACGAAGCGTGAGCTCCGCCTTGCTCAGCGTTGATCGTCGGGCGCTTGGCGCTTCGAGCTCCGCGGCCGGCGAGCGAACCGCGCTCACGCGCAGAGCGGGGGCTCGTCGCCAGTCGGGCTGCGCGGGAGCTCCTCGAGCGCCAGGGTCTCGAGCATCGCGCGCACCTCGGAGAGCTCGGCGGAGCCCAGCGGCAGCCGCGGCAGCCGCGGATGGCCGCCCGGGAGGCCGAGCATGTCCAGCGCGGCCTTGATCCCCCGGATGCTTCCGTATCGGTTCGCCGCATAAAGGCGCATGACCTTGGCGTAGGCCGCGAGCGCAGCCGTGTGGTCGCCGGCGTTGAAGTGATCGGTCACCGAGGCGCATAGCCGCGGCGCGAGATTGCCCTCCGAGCACAGGTACCCGGACCCGCCCAGAGCCAGCGCCAGCAGCGCGTAGGTGGGACCGCCAACATGGACTTCGATGTCCGCCGCAAACGTATCGATGATCCGTGTCAGATACCCGATGTCGCCGGCCGCGACGGTGCAGTTGATTCCGATCACGTGCGGATGGCGCGCGATCACGTCCGTGAGGACGTCGATCGGGACCAGGTAGCCCGCGTACTGATGCGTCGCCACCACGGCCGGGATGTTGACGTTGGAGAGCACCTCGTCGAGGTAGCGCTCGATCTCGAGCGGCGTTGGCACGACGCCGTGGCCGACATCCAGCGGGTAGATCTGCATCGCGTCAAGTCCGGCCTGCTCAACCGCCGCGCCGAAGGCCACCATTTCGCGCGCGGTGCGCGGTTCGACTCCCATCGCCCGCACCTGCGTGTGGCCCTTCAGCTCCTCGGCTGCGACCCTCAGCACCTCGTCACGCTCGGCTGGGCTCAGGGTGTGGGCCTCACCGCTGCCGCTACCAGCTACGTATACGCCGATCCTGGCATCGCCCAGTCGTCTGAAGTGCTCGCGCATGCCAGCCTCATCGAGCTCTCCGGTCCGCGTGAAGGCGGTGAGCGAGATGACGAAGGTGCTCTTGGGCGTGAGGTTCACGCAACGCTCCCGCCGCGCTGTCGCGCGAAGCCGGTCGCGGCGCAGTGTCGACCCCGGGATCCGGGGCGGCGAGCGCTCTGCATCGCCTACGCGAGGCTCCCCTTGGGGATCCCGAGCGTCTCGCGCAGACCTCCGGATGTGTACTCGCTCCTGAACACGCCACGGTGCTGCAGGCGCGGGACCACCTCCTCCACGAAGTCGCGCAGACCCTCGGGCAGATCGGTCGGAAGGATGTTGAAGCCGTCGGCTCCGTGCTGGTCAAACCACGCGATCATGTCGGCGGCAATCTCGTCGGGGCTGCCGACAACAACCCGGTGGCCGCTGCTGCTGGCGATCCGCTGCATAACCTGCCGCAGCGTCAGACCTTCGTCATCGGCCATCCGGATGAACAGCTCGGCCCGCGAGCGGGGCGCGTTGGCAGGAAGCCGCTCGCGTATATCGGGAAACGGGGCGTCGAGCTCGTATTCGCCGAGGTCGAGTCCGCCGAAGATGCTCGTCATCAACGGGAACCCGGCCTCCGGGCTCGTCAGTCCGGAGATCTCGTTGGCAAGCTCCCTCGCCTGCGCGTGCGTTCGCCCGACGATCGGCGCGAGTCCCGGGAGGATCCGGACGCTTGCGGGATCGCGTCCGAAGGCTCCCGCGCGATTTCGCATCTCGGCGACGAATGCCTGCGACGAGCCCAGGTCGTACTGGGTCGTGAACACCACCTCCGCATAGCGCGCGGCGAGGCGCATGCCGGCGTCTGAGGATCCCGCCTGCACGAGTACCGGCCGGCCCTGCGGCGGCCGCGGAATGTTCAGCGGCCCCATGACCGAGAAGTGCTCGCCCTCGTGGGCGATCCGGTGAACTCGGTTGATGTCGAGATAGGTGCCGGATTGCGTATCGGCGATGATCGCGCCGGCCTCCCAGCTGTCCCACAGCTTGACGACAACGTCAACGAACTCCTCGGCCACCACGTAGCGCGCGTCGTGCTCCGGATGCGGCCGGGAGCCGAAATTTGCCGCTGCCGCCGGGACCATCGTTGTGACGATATTCCAGCCGGCTCGTCCGTCACTCAGGTGGTCGAGTGTCGCAAACTGACGCGCGATCGTATAAGGATCATTGTAAGTCGTGGACGAAGTGCCGATCAGCCCGATGTCGCGTGTGCGGCCGGCCAGGCTTGCCAGGAGCGTCACAGGGTCGAGCCTCTCCTGCACGTCGTACTTCGCGGCCGGTCCGAGCGCCAGAAAGTCGGCGACGAAGACTGCATCAAAGCGGCCCGACTCCGCGATTGACGCGACCTCCGCGAAGTAGTCGAGCTTGTGGGCGGACTCCGGCGACGTCCTTGCCGAGCGCCACGCGGCGAGTGCGTTGCCGACGCCCACAGTTCCTACAAACAGGTTCATCCTGTCGTCGCGACGCACATCTCGCTGTGGCGGCATTTCTTCTCCGTGCGCCGGGTTCCGTGCTAGGCGCGCATGATACTGGCGGTATGTCCGGTCTCGCGCCCGGTTGGCGTGCGTGGAGAACCCACGCGAGGCCTCTCTGCGCCGTTCAGGTGATTGCGTCGGCGGCGAAG